>JBBDSF010000048.1:27437-31709 GCA_040905125.1 Pseudomonadales bacterium
GCCCCACGTGGGCTTGTGCCCAAAGACGCCGCAGTAATGGGCCGGGTTACGAATCGAGCCGCCGATATCACTGCCCATCTCCAGACCGGTCAAGCCTGCCGCCAGTGCCGCTGCCGCACCACCTGACGAGCCACCCGGGCCGCGTTCGAGATTGAACGGATTGTTGGTTGTTCCGTAAATCTCGTTGTAACTCTGGAAGTCCGACAAGTAATACGGCACATTGGTCTTGCCGAAAATAACGGCACCCGCATCCTGAAGTCGCTGACAGGCCACGGCGTCCGCAGTGGCGATATTTTCCTTGAGGGCGGGGTCGCCCCAGGTTGTTGGCAAATCCACGATATCGAACGACTCTTTGACGGTCATGGGGACACCATGCAACGGGCCCCAGTCCTCTCCCCTGGCCAGCGCCTCATCAGCCAGCTTTGCTCTGGCCCGGGCCTTGTCGAGCTGGGTCACGATAATCGCATTGATTTCTGCATTGTAACGACTCATGCGAGCAATGAAGTGCTCGAGCAATTCACTGCTGCTGATCTCTTTGTTTTTTATCATTGAAGCCAGGGTCGTGGCATCTTGAAAGGCAAGTGCGTCCATCGAAGTATCCTGTAAACTGCTTTTAAAACCCGTGAAAGAATAGCAGCTTATCGTGGAAGGGCCACTCTTTAAAGCACCCGGCCAACAGGATACGATTGTTTTATTTGCTGGAGCCGATTACATGTCTGATGCACTCGCACAGTTCAGAGAAGAGTTCAGAGAAGAGACCCGGGCATGGCTGGAAAAAAATTGTCCGCCGGGTGCACGCGGACCGGGGTTTGTCCCCTGGGGCAGTTCAAAGATCGAACTCGAACCCGACACCCGCTTGTGGCTTGAACGCATGGCGGAAAAAGGCTGGACCGTTCCCACCTGGCCCAAAGAGTATGGCGGCGCCGGCGCAAGCCGCGATGAATATATGGTCATCCAGGAAGAGATGCGTCGTATGGGTGCGAGGGCACCACTGACCGGACGCGGCATCAATTACATCGGCCCCACCATTTTAGAGTTCGGCACGGAGGCACAGAAAGCCAAATGGCTGCCCCGATTCGCCCGCGGTGAAGGCGGGTGGTGTATGGGCTACAGCGAACCGGCTGCCGGCAGTGATCTGGCCAATCTGCAGATGAAATGCGTCGACGACGGCGATTTCTATCGCGTCAATGGGATGAAAACCTGGACTTCGGACGGCATGTACGGTGACTGGATCTTCTGCCTCGTGCGCACGGACAGGGAGGCACCGAAACACGAAGGGATCAGTCTGATCCTGGTGAACATGGATCAAGCCGGTGTACAGGTTCGTCCCATCAGATTGATCAGTGGCGCCTCACCTTTTTGTGAAACCCTGTTCGAGGATGCTATCGCTGATAAAGACGATTTAATCGGTCCCCTGAACAAGGGCTGGGGTATCGGTAAGCGCCTGTTGCAATATGAACGCTCGGTACACGGCGGCGTTAATACCAGTGGCGCTCAGGTCAGCGACGACAGCACGCCGCTCACGGAAGTGGCCAAAGAGTACGTGGGCCTTGCCAACGGCAGGCTTCAGGATAAGGGCATTCGTGAACGTCTGATCAGCCTCGAGATGAACAGTCGTGCCTACAAGCTGACCCAACAACGGGTGATTGCAGAAACGCAGGCAAACGCACCCGCACTGGCCACTTCCATACTCAAGGTCAAGGGCGCGGAATTTACAAAGGAACGCAGCAGTCTTCGCCAGCACGCTATGGGATTCAACGGCGTCGGCTGGGAAGGCCCGGGGTTCCGGGATGAGGAGATCGAAACCAATCAGGATTATCTCAGATCCCGGGCGGTATCGATCTACGGTGGTACCAGCGAAATACAACTCAACATTATCGCCAAGCGGGTTCTGGGCTTGCCTGATTAAGCATTCGTTAGTCTGTCTTTGCGCGCTGAAGCGCCTCGGTCATTTCGTCAGTATGATCCTGGCGAATCCATTCCAGAAGGATTCCCTTGATCGCCGTGACCGTCGCGATGGGTTCATCGAACATAAAGTGGTGATACGCCCCCGGGATCATAAAGATAGGCAGGATCCCCGCGGAAATTTCTTTCATATAGGAAGCGCTCTGGGCGCCGTCATCGCCGCTGTGCTCGCCGAGAATCAATGCCGAGCGGCATTTCAAGTCGACAAATTTGTCCCGCTGATCGCGGCCCATCTCCAGATAATCGAACATGCCAGGATCGAATTTCCAGGTCCAGCCGCCCTCCACGCGCCTTAATGACTGACGGCCGATATAGTCGATCACATAGGGATGCTGGCAAGGTTGCTCGGGCATCAAGCGAAAACGCCCCAGCGCCGTGTCCAGATCCTCGTAGACTCGTGTCGGTCGTGCCGGTTCGCCTCGTTCCTCGATGCGCTTGCCCCACTCGGTATAGTCCTCCGGCGAACGGACGGTGAAATCAGCAAAGATAATTCCGCCAAGTTCATGACTAAAGTGATGCCCTGTTTCCAGCGCGACGAACCCCCCGAAACTGTGGCCGATGACAAAAGGATTATCTCCCAGCTCGGCGGCCTCACAAACGGCCTTCACCTCTTTGGCATACAAATCACCCGTGTAGACTTCCCGCCAGCCGCTGTCACCATTGCCTGACAAATCTATTGAAGCGACGCGAAATTGATCAGCAAGAAACGGCGCAACGAAACGCCACCATTCCAGATGCGCATTGCTGCCGTGAATCAGAACAACACCCGGATTGCCAGGCTCGCCCCACGCAGCATAATGAATTGCGCAACCTTCCACCTGAACTTCGCCGTCCTGGCGTTCCGCTGCAATGGCGCGGTCAAACCATTCGGGCCTGTGATCATTGTCGTTCACATGTATTCCTTCGTTGTCAAAAGCCGCAGCAATTTATCATCCCGCACCGGGAGAGTCCATCTGCTACTGTTCAGTACTACATTGACTGCGGTAGTATTGTCCCACTATGCCCCAATATAATCAGCCACTTTCAGGCAACGAAATGCCACGCTTTGGCGGCCCTGCCACCATGTTTCGTTTGCCTGTCGCAACCGGTAGCGAAGAAGTAGACGTCGGCATCATCGGCGTCCCGTTGGATATCGGCACGAGCAACCGAACAGGAGCTCGATATGGTCCGCGACAGATTCGCGCAGAGTCTGTCCTGATTCGCCCCTACAACATGGCGACCCGTGCCGCACCATTCGACTCCTTTCAGGTGGCTGACATTGGTGATGTCGCCCTCAACCCCTATGATCTTAAAGATTCCATTCGCCTGATCGAGGAACATTACAAAGATCTCATGAAGCATCCCTTTGTACCGGTCTCCATGGGTGGAGACCACACCATCGCGTTGCCGGTACTGCGCGCTCTGGCGGCAACCCATGGAAGTCTCGCCGTCATTCAGGTTGATGCTCACGCGGATATGAACGATTCCATGTTCGGCGAACGTGAAACACACGGCACTATATTTCGTCGCGGCATCGAAGAAGGCCTTATAGACCCCCATCACATGGTGCAAATTGGTTTACGAGCAACCGGTTATACCGCTGACGACTTCGATTGGGGGAGGACCCAGGGGGTTCGTGTCATACAAGCCGAGGAGTGCTGGTACCGATCCCTGGCGCCGATCATGTCAGAGGTGCGCGAGATGATCGGTACGACGCGGCCCGTCTATCTCAGTTTCGACATTGACGGGCTCGACCCGTCGGTCGCGCCCGGTACCGGCACGCCGGAACCCGCCGGACTTACAACACCTCAGGCACTCGAAATTATTCGCGGTTGCTACGGACTCAATTTGATCGGCTGCGACCTTGTGGAAGTATCGCCCCCCTATGACACGACCGGCAATACGGCATTGCTCGCGGCTAATCTGATATTCGAAATGATATGCGCATTACCCGACTGCAAAAGACAGAATCATTCCTGACAAGAGGTACTCATGGGAAAACTGGACAATAAGAACGTTGTAATCATCGGTGGCACATCCGGCATCGGGCTGGCTACCGCCATATTGGCACACAAAGAGGGAGCCAACGTATGGGCCGCCAGCCGCTCTGAGGCGAAAGTGCAGGAAGCGAGTACTCATGCGCCTGATATCAAGTTTCGCCAGGTCGATACGCACGATGTCGCCGGGCTCGGCCGGCTTTTCGATGAGACAGGCGATGTGGATCACGTTGTCGGCGCGGCCACGGGTGCCCAACGCACCATGGCACCATTCATGGAGCAAACGGATGAACAGTTTCGAGAGGCGTTCAACAAGTTCTGGGGCTACACG
>JBBDSF010000048.1:31809-33958 GCA_040905125.1 Pseudomonadales bacterium
TTTCGCGGGAGTGACGAGAAAGCTTCGCGGGAGTGGTGAGGAGCGGGCTTGTTCAGAGGTTCCCTGGCTATTTAGAGAGGTAATCCATCCCTTCTTCAATACCGCGAATGGTGAGCGGATACATCTGCTCATCCACCATTTTCTTCGTCAGCGCGACAGACGAAGAAAACTGCCAGGTATCGTAGGGAGTGGGATTGATCCAGACCACTTTGTCGAAGGTATCGAGCACCCGTTGCATCCAGAGGGCGCCTGCCTCTTCGTTCCAGTGTTCGACACTGCCACCGGCGTGAGTAATTTCGTAAGGTGCCATGGTCGCATCACCGACAAAGATCACCTTGTAGTCATGACTGTATTTATGAAGGATATCCCAGGTATCGATGCGTTCATTCATACGCCGGTTATGTTCCTTCCAGACACCGTCATAGATAAAGTTATGGAAATAGTAGGTTTCGAGATGCTTGAACTCCGCTCTCGCGGCCGAGAACAATTCCTCGCACACCTTCACGTGGGCATCCATGGAACCGCCGCTATCCAGAAACAGCAATACCTTGACCGTGTTCTTGCGCTCGGGGCGCATCTTGATGTCCAGCAAGCCACCATTGCGTGCCGTCTTGTCGATGGTGTCGTCAATGTCGAATTCTTCTTCGGCACCGGTTCGCGCCAGCTTTCTTAATCGTCTGAGGGAAATCTTGAGCCCGCGCGTACCCAGCTCAACATTGTCGTCGTAAGCCTTGTAGTCGCGCTTCTCCCAACTGCGTTTGCCGCGACGTTTCTTGCCTTTTTTCTCGTCACCTTCCTTGCCTCGGCCACGTTCTCCCTTGCCTTCCTGGTCCTCGTCGTCGCCTTCACCCTGACCTTCGGCGCGAGCGGCTTCCTCGACCTCACGTTTAAAAGCTTCGATCAATTTCTCCAGACCGCCCATGTCCTCGATCTTCGCGAGTTCTTCTTCCGTCAGTGATTTCTCGAACTCGTGGCGAAGGAAGTCGTCCGGAATCAGTGAGGCGATCATGCCGGACAAATCTTCCAAACCTTTGAAATAGGTACCAAAGGCACGATCGAACTTGTCGTAATGACGCTCATCCTTTACCAGCGCCATCCTGCTCAGATAATAAAACTCATCAACATCCGCATACACCAGCCGGGCTTTCAGAATATCCAGCAGGTGCAAAAGCTCTGTAATCGAAACGGGTATCCGGGCCTTTTTCAGCGCCAGGAAAAAGTTGATTAACATAGCCTATCCTCTTGCGGGGCCGCCGCCTCCCCCACTGCTTTGTTGTCTACGATTCATAAAGGCGAGACGTTCAAGCAATTGAACGTCCTGCTCGTTCTTGACGAGCGCACCATACAAAGGTGGTATGGCTTTCGATGTGTCCCGGTTTCGCAGAATTTCCTCCGGGATATCGTCGGCCAGCAGCAACTTCAGCCAATCGATAAGCTCGGAAGTGGATGGTTTCTTTTTGAGTCCCGGCACCTTACGCACATCAAAAAAGATTTCCATTGCCTCCTTCACCAGATCCTGCTTGATACCGGGATGATGCACGTCGATGATTTCCTGCATGGTATCGCGATCAGGAAACTGGATGTAATGGAAAAAACACCGGCGCAGAAACGCGTCCGGTAATTCCTTCTCATTGTTACTGGTAATGACGACAATGGGCCGGTGCTTCGCTTGTATGGTTTCACCGGTCTCGTAAACGAAGAATTCCATCTTGTCCAGTTCAAGCAACAGATCGTTCGGGAACTCGATGTCTGCCTTGTCGATCTCGTCAATCAGCAGCACGACGCGCTCGTCAGACTCGAACGCCTCCCAGAGTTTGCCTTTCTCAATATAGTTCCTGATGTCATGCACCCGGTCATCACCCAGCTGCGAATCCCGCAGACGAGATACGGCATCATATTCATACAGGCCCTGTTGCGCCTTGGTGGATGATTTGATGTACCAGGTGATTAATCTATGTCCAAGAGACTCGGCGATTTCTTGCGCCAGCATCGTCTTGCCGGTGCCCGGCTCACCCTTGATCAGCAGCGGCCGTTCAAGGTTAACGGCCGCGTTAACAGCCATTTGTAGTTCTTCTGTCGCGATATAGGTATTCGTACCAGTAAATTTCATATTTTTACAACCAAGGGATTAAATCTCGGGAATATAAGA
>JBBDSF010000048.1:34058-38445 GCA_040905125.1 Pseudomonadales bacterium
GGTCGAGATGACATCAGTCGTGCTTCAAGCTTTTCTTCTGAATTCGCGTACGATCAGAAAGACCAGAACCAGGATCATGCCGGTCAGAATCGCCACGGCACTGCCAAGACCGCCTCCAGAGCCATCGAAGAATACATCCATGATTAACACCATAAAGGCTGGGGCGTAGAAATCCGACAGTTCGCCCGCATACCAGGGCATAAATATCAAAACCATAGCAGTACCGCGCAGCCAGTCTCGAATGCCACGCGTGGATACGCGCTCGGTTATCTTCCACCAGACCAGCAAACACCCAAGGCCGGCAATCAGATATACCAGCCAGGCAATGACATATTCATAAAGCACAACCAATCCCTTTACTGTTCGACCCAACGAATGATTTGCTCTTCATATTCGTCGGGATGTACGTAGCGCTCATCGACAACCTTATCGCGTACCGAGACGCCTGCCTGGTGAACCGTATCCGGATCTCCCGACACAAGCGGGTGCCACCATTGGAGATCCCGGCCTTCCGCCACCAATCTGTACGCACAGGTGGTGGGCAACCACTGGAACTCCTCAACACGGTCGGGCGTCAGCCAGACACAATTGGGAACAAGTTCATTACGTCGCTCGTATTGCGTACAGGCACACTTATTCTGGTCCAGATACCGGCAAGCGACCGACGTATAGTGTACCGTCCCTGTGTCCACATCTTCGAGCTTGTGCAAACAACACTTGGCGCAGCCGTCACAGAGAGATTCCCATTCCTCCCGGGTCATTTCACCCAGCGATTTATCTTTCCAGAATGGCATTTCAATCCTGGCCCTGCTTTGTGTTTTCTCTATCCACATAGAGATACATGTCCTCGTGTTGCCGACTCTTGTACACATCACATAACTTTTTCATTGAGCACCTTAAGCAGATCGTCACCTATGACTTTCTTGCGCCATCCGGACAGGATCGGAGGCAAGCGGTACCCGCCATTGTCCTCCAGGGAACCGAACAATTGTTCAAGGTGCTTCTTGCGCGCCAGCAATTCCCGCGATACGTTCAGAGCCTGGGCCTTGTCATCGATCATCTGCTGAATTTTAGTCATGGTTTCTGTGTCAGGCGCCCTGGCAGGACGCAGAACAGGCGGCGGACATTGTTCAAGTGGCACTTGCCTCGCCTGGTCAGCCAGAGCCAGAATTTCCTCGCCATACTTCCTGATCTGCCCACTTGCCATAAGGGCCTTTTCTTTCAAATCACGCTTGTCAGCAAGCCCGGATTTCGCAATGGTAAACAGCACCTTGTCGTCTACTACCCAGTTACGCGGAATGTCCAGTCGCCTCGCGGTCACTTCCCGCCACGCACACAGTGTCTTTAATACGTTCAACTGTTGCCGGTCCAGGCGCCATGCGGTCTTCATCCTGAGATAGAACTTGTCAGGATTGGTGGTAATCACTGTCTCCTCCAGTACCGCCTCGCATTCTTCTTCGATCCACTCAAGCTTGCCTGTACCGGACAGCAACTCAACGAGCTGGTTGTACATTTGCTGCAGATAGATCACATCAAGCGCGGCATACTCAATTTGTTTGGCCGTGAGCGGGCGCTGTAACCAATCCGAGCGCGTCTCCTCTTTTGGGATACTAACCGAGAGGAGCTCTTCCACCAGACCCTGGTAACCGACCGAATAGCCTTTCCCCGCGGCGGCACCGGCGATCTGGGTGTCGAATACCGGGCGAGGCAAGGTGCCCAGACAACGCTCGAACACCTCGAGGTCTTCGGAGCAGGCATGAAATACTTTGAGTATCTTTGCGTCCCCCAGCACCGAGCTGATTGGGGAGATATCATCGATGGCGACCGGGTCGACTAACCAGGCCGTCGTGCCATCGTAAATTTGAACCAGCCCGACTATTGGATAGTAGGTTTTCGAGCGCATGAATTCCGTATCGATAGAGACCACGGAAACATGGCGGCAGGCTGCTACCGCCTCATCCAGTGCCTGCGCATCATCGACATATCGTATAGGTAAGGACATTACAGTCGTTTACGTCCTGCGAGCGCATGCGACAAAGTGCTTGCATCGACATATTCCAGCTCGCCGCCAAGCGGAATCCCCTGAGCGAGTCTGGTAACGTCAATATCCATACTTTTTACCGACTCGGAAATGTAATGCGCAGTCGCTTCGCCTTCTACCGTAGAATTCAACGCCAGGATAACCTCGTTAACATCCTGCCGGCATCGGGTTAACAGTTGGTCGATGCCGATTTCCTCAGGACCAACCCCGTCGATCGGTGACAGATTGCCCATCAACACGAAATAACAGCCACGATATCCGCCAGCCTGTTCGATGGCGAGGACATCGGCAGGGGTCTCGACGACGCAAATGGTTCCGCGTTCTCGCCCCATATTCGCACAAATCTCACACACTTCCAGCTCCGTCAGATTTCTGCATTCGCGGCAATGGCCGATACGTTCCATCGCGGCACTCAATTTTTCCGACAGTCGACGTCCACCCTCTCTGTCACGTTCCAACAGATGCAGGACCATGCGCTGGGCTGTCTTCGGTCCAACACCCGGCAAACACCGAAAGGCGTCAACTAACTGATCTATAATGGGGCTATTATTCACGTATACTCAAAAAGGAAGCTTGAATCCTGCAGGCAAGGACATGCCCGAGGTTAAATCCGACATCATATCCTTTTGATTCTTTTCTACCCGGCGGACCGCGTCGTTAACAGCGGCAGCCACAAGGTCTTCAATGATTTCCTTGTCTTCAGTCATGAGACTCTTGTCGAGATCGATTTTTTTGACATCGTGCCGACCGGTCATGGTCACTTTCACCAGTCCTGCACCGGATTCACCAATCACTTCCGCGCTGGCGAGTTCCTCCTGTGCTTTTTGTACCTTCTCCTGCATCTGCTGGGCTTGTTTCATCAAATCGCCAAACCCGCCTTTTTCCGACATGCTATTCTCCTGCTCCCGTTCTGGGCGCTATGCTCCCTGTATCAAGTTTACCATTGAATTGCTCGATCAAGGTTTGAACTTTCTCGTCGTTTTCAATGGCCTGAATCGCCATTTGCTGTCGTTCCCTGTTTTTACGCTCCTCCGCCGCTGCCGGGGTTTCCCGATTGATCTCGGCCACTTCAATGGTAACCGAAACCTCTTTACCCATATACTTGCTCAGAGCCCTCGCAATTCTTTCCTCGTGGGTTTTGTTCCAAAGGGATGCATGGCTTTCGCCAAGTAATAACAGGCAGCGCTTACCGTCAATGCTATCGACAACACAATTGGCGGCCAGAGTCTGAGTCACGCCACTCAGCTCAAGATCAGGCAGTATCCGCACCCAGTCCTCCGCCTTGGGGTCCTCCGCCTTGGGGCATTCAGGCCGTTTGACCGCGGGCCGCGCCTCGGGTTCAGTTGCCGGCTTTTTTGCGGATTCTTTTTTGCCTCCTGATTTATTCGCCGATGAAGTATCTGCCGAGTTGCCATTAATCTTCGATAAAATGTCTGCCACGGGACTGGTTGATTTATCTTGCCCCGAATCCGATGGTGTGGCTTCGGCAGTTTCGACAGGGACAAAGGCAAGCATACGCAGCATGGTCATCTCGAACCCGCTGCGCTGGTCCGGCGCATAGGGCAGATCCCGCTGCCCCAGCAGGCCAATCTGGTAATAAAGTTGTACATCCTCTGGACTGACACTATCCGCCACGGCCATGACCAGCTCCTGGTCACCCTGACTGTTGTCGATAGCCTCCGGAACTGCCTGGGCGACAGCGACACGATGCAGGACGGCCAGCACTTCTGACAGCAAGCTTTTGTAGTCCGGGGCGAACTCCGAGAGGGCTTCGATCCGATCCAACAGCCCGGCGCCGTCGGCGTTAATCAACGTATTCAGTAGCTGATAGACTTCCTGCTGATCGATGGACCCCAACATGGCTTTAACGTCCATGTCGGTGACCGTATTGTGACCGAACGCCACCGCCTGGTCGGTCAGGCTCAATGCGTCCCGCATGCTGCCATCCGCCGCCCGTCCAAGCTGCCACAGAGCAGGTTCCTCGAAACTGACGCCTTCGCGTTCGAGTATGACCTTCAGATAGTCGACGATTCGCTGTGGCGGCAGGTTCTTGAGGTTGAATTGCAAACATCGGGACAGAACCGTCACCGGTAGCTTCTTGGGATCCGTGGTGGCGAGCAGGAATTTGACGTGATCCGGTGGCTCTTCAAGGGTTTTCAACAGAGCGTTGAAGCTGTGATTGGACAACATGTGTACCTCGTCAATGAGGTAAACCTTGTACCGACAGCGGGTCGGCATGTATTGAACATTGTCCAACAGTTCCCGGGTATCCTCGACTCGGGTACGAGACGCCGCGTCGACTTCGATAAGATCGACACTTCGACCCTCGGCAATCTCCAGGCAGGC
>JBBDSF010000048.1:38545-44660 GCA_040905125.1 Pseudomonadales bacterium
AAATTGCCTTCGGCATGAAGTGGGCTATTGTACGAATAATTGGACAATAGATCACTTATGCGCATACCCTTCAGCGTCGTTGTCGATAACCTGGAGGGAGATATCACTACAACACAGACCGCCACGACATTGCCACCCATCACGGCCTTCGAGGAATTCGTCCTGATTGGTCACCGTGGTGCCTGCGGCTATGAGCCCGAGAATACCCTGATTTCATTCGAACGCGCCATTGCCATGGGATGCTTGTGGACGGAACTGGACGTCTATGCGGTGGAGAATGAACTGATCGTCATTCATGACGATTGGCTGGAACGGACAACCAACGGCACCGGCCGCGTAATGGACGCCTCGCTTGCCTATTTGCGCTCCCTCGACGCCGGTAAAGGTGAACGAATCCCGCTGTTATCCGAGGTCATCGATAAAGTCGATCACCGCGCCGGCATCAACATCGAACTGAAAGGCCCTGATACGGCGAAGCCGGTCACGGATTTGCTGGACGGCTACTGCAGCCGGGGCTGGCACAGCGATGAGTTTCTGCTCTCGTCCTTCGATCATAATGAACTGGCCAAAGCCGATCCTCGCTATCGCCGGGGCGTGCTGTTCAGCCGGCGTGCCGATTATTTCGCCGTGGCCGATCAACTGAATGCCTGGTCGGTCAATTGGTCTCGCAAGCTGGTCACACCATTGCTGGTGGAAACCGCGCACCAACGAGACCTGAAGGTACTCGTCTATACCGTTAATCAACCCGAAGAAATACTGGCGATGCAACAGATGGGCGTTGACGGTATCTTCACGGATTATCCCGACCGAAACCCACGGACCGTTTCATGACGGACGGGAAGGTTGTGAACATGAAAGTGGATGTAAGATCAGCCAAGCAGCATGAAGCACCGATTGTGGATAATCTGCTGCAGCTGTACCTGTATGATTTCTCCCGGTTCGAGGACATCAAGCAGGGAGAGGACGGTCGATACCGGTATCCCTATCTGGCTCACTATTGGGAGGATCCCGCCCGCTACCCGTTCCTCTTCCGGGTCGATGGTAAGCTCGCCGGATTCGCCTTACTGCGTCTGGACGCGGATCCCGTGACTGGCCAGCAGTCCATGGATGTGACGGAATTTTTTGTGTCAGGCCCGTACCGACGACGGGGTATTGGCGCACAGGCAGCGCAACGACTGTGGGATCTGTTTCCCGGCCAATGGCATGTCCGCGTGCTCAAGTGGAACGACGCGGCCTACCATTTCTGGAAGCAGGTAATCGGCGAATATACGCACAGCCGATTCAACGAACGCGTGGACGATGGCATTACAAGAACAACAGTGTTCGTCTTTCACAGTGGAGCCGACAGCGGGAATCTGGTGACGAGTCATTCCCGTGGGTAATCAGTCATTCCCGCGGAAGCGGGAATCTAGTGAGTCCTTCAGACACTGGACCCTCGCTTCCGCGAGGGTGACGAGCTTTCGCGAGGGTGACAGGCTTCCGCGAGGGCGTCATGTCATTCCCGCGGAAGCGGGAATCTAGTGAGTCCTTCAAACACTGGACCCTCGCTTCCGCGAGGGTGACGAGCTTCCGCGCTAATCGTATCCTTCTCCCTGGCGATTTTTCTGTTTTTTCTGACGACGTTTGCGCGTCAACTTCCCCGAGCCGGAGATTTGCTTGAACACCTCTGGAAAGCCCGAGTAAACGACGCTACCGCTACCGCTGATGAAGACATTCAAATCTTCGTTAACAGACACGCCGGCTGTACCGGAACCTGACACTTTAATCCGGGCAAAATCACTGATGAGCGAATTTGCGTCATATCTGCCGGAACCACTGATATCCACGGATTGCGATTCCACATCACCGTTAGCTCTGACGATACCGGAACCGGCAATCTCCACATCGAACCTGTCAGCGGTCAATCGATCCAGAACTATCTGGCCACTGCCCGCAAGCGCTACCAGCAGGACTTCATTATCCAGATCAGGGATGACAGCACGACCGGAACCAACGACCGCAAGATTGCGCAACTCTTTCAGTTGCAGTTCATAGGAAATAACTTCCTGATGAATTTTCAGCGATACGACTCTGGGACTGACATAACCGAGATGCAATGTGGAATGATCCACCCGGGACTCGATATCGTTCATGACGTATCGCGGCGCATGAATGGTCAGACGTTCCGTTTGACCCACAAGAATCTTTAAAATCCCGGGCCCGCGAAATCGAATCTTATCGAAGCCTTCAAGGTCTCGAACCTGTACCGTCATGCTACCTACCTCAGGATGCGGATGAACTCTGCTCTTCATCCCCAAGATTTCTGAATTCCCGCTGCAACTCGAATCGGGATGAGGTGACATGACTCTCCATGGCACGCAGTCTTTCCTCGATACCCTGGAACTTCTGTTTCATCAGTCGCAACGCCTCGGCCGTGCTTAATCCCCGCGTATACCTGTAAGGTGATGCGGTGACACTTTCATCCACCATACCCTCATCAAGGTCGTCATCATAGAGCTCCTCTGCCTCGTAGCGGTCGGTGACTTCACGGTAATAGGGTTTTTTATCCATCAGGAACCAGGCCAGAAAATAGGTGATCAGCGTCGCCGACGACATGAAAATCAAGGCCAGCACGGCCACCAGGCGTACCTTCCAGCGCTCCACTTGCAGATAATCCGCGAGGCCCGCGCAGACACCCAGTATTTTCTTGTGCCGGACATCCCGATACAACCCGCGACCGCTGCCGATGCGGCTGCGCAAAGAACCTCGCCGGGTCCTGGCACCGGCGCGATAATGGTCTCGGCGCGTTCGTCTCCCTTGTGTCTCGTCATTATCCTTCACTGCATCGCTCTCCCCGGATTCAGCTGCCCGGCCGCACTCCCGCTTTGCCGACTTGCAGTTAAAATTTGTGGTGATGTCTTATACCTTATCGTTCTGCTTTTCGCGCCAACCTGGACTTTCAACATCCAGGATGGATTCCAGTGTTTCGATGCGAGCGGCCATTTTGTTGGCCACCTCGATCATCTCATCCAGCTCTGCCCGATCATTAACAGACAGTCCTTCACCGCCGCTGGATTTCGATTTGTACCTGTAATGCACAATAATCCAGATCGGCGCCACAATCGTCAGAAATACGACAATCGGGACAAACAGTATCGCAGCTAATCCGTTCATCAATCACCCCTATTCCTGCTGTTGTCCCTGGCCCGCGCCCTTGCTACCGACACGTGCCTTCAATTTCTCAAGCTCCTCATTGACCTTGTCGTCAGATTCCAGCTCCGATATTTCCTGAGCGAGATTACGCTGGCCAAGATCATAAGCCTCGATTTCTCCTTCAAGATCGTCAATCTTTCGCTCGTAGGATTCGAATCGATTCATGGCCTCATCCACATTGCCATCGTGCAACTGACGCTTGGCACCCATCCTTGATCGGGCTGTGTTGCCACGTCGTATCAAGGTTTTCTGACGAGTCTTGGCATCGCTCAGCTTCTGTTGAAGCTGACTGATATCACCCGAGAGTTTTTGAATATTCTCCTCAACCTGCTCGAGATCGGCTTCAACCTGCTCGACTTCCTCCAACGCTTGGGTCTTCTCCCGCAGGGCTGATCGCGCCAGGTCTTCCCGTTCCTTTGCCAGGGCAATTTCTGCCTTGCGCTCCCATTCGGACGCCTCATGACGCCGCCGTTCGGCACGACGGCCCAGGTCCTTCTTGTCAGCAATTAATTTTGCCGACTGGGTGCGTACTTCAACAAGCGTCTCTTCCATTTCCTGGATGATCAGGCGAACCATCTTCTCAGGGTCTTCTGCCTTGTCCAGGATAGAATTGATGTTGGCGTTGATAATGTCCGTAAATCTGGAAAATATACCCATCTTCCCATGCCTCTCAATTAGTGTCTGGTCGTCAGCAACACGTTATGTGCCACTGTGTTCACTCTCACCACACTGACATACATGAATCGTGCCAGGATCTCGAGACGCGTAATTCCCTGTTCTGCAAAGGTTTTCTCATCTTACAGAAGATAGGGTATGATGTGCCAGCGCTGCGACAGCCAAACATTTGGTGAATAATGCCAACAATTGGTGGCGATTGACATCCACTAAAACTGGAATGAGATAACAGATTCCCGCTTTCGCGGGAATGACGGGCTTCGCGGGAATGACGGGATACCAGAACAACAAGGACCCCACTAATGGCACCGGAACACACTGAGCGACTACTGGGAGAGTCCCCCGCTTTCCTGGAGGCGCTGGAACTCACTTCCCAGACAGCACCCCTCAGCAAGCCGGTCCTTATCGTGGGTGAAAGGGGAACCGGCAAGGAACTGATTGCCGAGCGGCTTCACTATCTGTCCCGGCGTTGGGATCAGGCGTTTATCAAAATGAACTGCGCGGCCATTAACGAATCGCTGCTGGAGTCAGAGCTGTTCGGCCATGACGCCGGCGCTTTCACCGGCGCCACCAGGCAGCACCATGGCCGATTCGAACGTGCCGACAAGGGCACGTTGTTTCTGGACGAGCTCGCCGCCACCTCGCCGTTGGTACAGGAAAAGTTACTGCGAGTCATTGAATACGGTGAATTTGAACGTGTTGGCGGCAGCAAGACCCTGAGTACGGATGTGCGCCTTATTGCCGCGACCAACGAGGACCTGCCCACTCTTGCCCGTCAGCACAAATTCCGTGAGGACCTGCTGGATCGGCTTGCCTTCGATGTCATCACCCTGCCGCCGCTTCGGGAACGCAGAGAAGATATCATGCTTCTGGCCGAGCATTTTGCGATGACGATGTCGATGGAACTCGAGCGCGAGTACTTCCCCGGCTTTTCAAACGCTGCGCGCAACGTACTACGCAATTATCACTGGCCCGGGAATATCAGGGAGCTCAAGAATGTTGTGGAACGCAGCGTCTACCGCAGCACGGAACCGGACGAGATTGTGGACACAATTTATCTCGATCCTTTCGAGTCTCCTTTCAGACCCAGAGCGCAGCCTCGCGCGGCCGTTAGCAGTCAGGACAGCAAAACAGAGACTGACGAGACGTCTTCTGAACAAGGTACAGATTTGACACCCGCAGTACCGGATGCCCACGAATTCCCCATTAACTTTAAAGAAGCCGTCAAGGATTACGAAATCAGCCTGATTAAAAGTGCCCTGGCAACCTCACAGTTCAACCAGAAGAAAACCGCCGACGCGCTCGGGGTCACTTACCATCAGTTGCGTGGATATTTGAAAAAGTATGACTTGCTGGATAATCAATGACATCTACTCACCAGTAAATTTTGGTTCACGCTTTTCAAGCATCGCGGCCACGGCCTCCTTGTGGTCCTCGGTCTGGTGAGAAAGGGCTTGCAGCGAAGCCGAGAGCTCCAGCAATGAATGCAGTTGCGAATGCTCGCCTTCCCGTAACAACCGCTTCGTCATGCGTAACGCGGAGGGTGGATTGACCGCAATCCGTCCGGCCAGCTCATTGGCGGCGTCCAACAACTCGTCCGGGGCGACAACGCGTGACACCATACCCCATTCCAGAGCGGTTTCGGCATCTACGGCCTCGCCAGTGAAGGCCATCTCGTTGGCCCGGGACTGACCAATAACTCTCGGCAAGAACCAGGCACCGCCATCACCCGGTATCAAACCAACCTTGACAAAACTTTCCGCAAAGATTGCCTTGTCGGAGGCCACACGCATATCGCACATCATGGCCAAATCGCATCCGGCACCAATGGCGGGACCATTAACGGCAGCTATGATAGGTACTTCCAGTGCATAAATAGCGCGCGGAATTCTTTGAATGCCATTGCGGTATCCATCACGCAATTCTGTGCCGCTGCCGCCAAACATGCCTTCTTTGTCGCGCATATCCTTGACATTGCCACCTGACGAAAACGCACTACCTGCCCCGGTAATGATCACAACCCTGACGCTGAAATCCTTGTTGATACGTTCACAGGCAGACTCGATGGCATCCACCACCTCGTCCTCTGAAATCGCATTTCGGGTTTCATGTCTGTTAAGGGTTAACGTCACTACGTGACCCTGTTGTTCGTATAGCACCGGTTCGGACATGGCTATCTCGCTTCTTTCTTGTGGGATTAGTCGTGGGATTACGATTTGGCAGAGGCGAAAGTACCACACGGGCCGAA
>JBBDSF010000048.1:44760-47992 GCA_040905125.1 Pseudomonadales bacterium
GTGCTCGATCAAGCGAGCCGGACCGCCATGCATGCCGGCGTCACAAAGGAAAGCAGCACTGCATTTTTCAGGGCGCAAATCGAAGCGGCGAAGGATATCCAGCGATTCTGGTTTGCCCGGTGGCAAGACCCCGCAGATGACAAACCCGAACCGGCACGGAACCTCGCGACTGTCTTACGTCCCGAATTGAGCAAGCTTGGCGATCAAATCATTCACGCTATTGCCGCAACCGGCAGAATCGATGACAGTTCGAGACTCCGCCAACAATTTGACAATGTCGTGAGCGCCGAAGGACTGTCTGCGAAGCACCGGGACCGCCTTTACGCGGCCCTCGTCAACGTTGATTTTTACCCTGACCGGCTGGATCAGATATTGGCCGCAGGGGAAATACGAATCGGTACCACCGGCGACTATGCGCCTTTTTCATTTAGGCGCGACAATGAGTTACAGGGAATCGATATCGATCTGGCCCGAGACCTGGCTGCCTCGTTAAACGTGAAACCCGTATTCGTGCAAACGTCGTGGCCCACCCTGATGCAGGATCTTGCCGACAATCGGTTCGATGTGGGCATGAGCGGTATCTCGCGCATACTTGCTCGACAAAAATCCGCGTTTCTCTCATTACCCTATCACACGGGTGGCAAGACACCCATATCCCGGTGTGAAGATGTCAGCAAATTTGACACACTGGACAAAATCGACTCATCCGAGGTCCGGGTGATTGTTAATCCAGGCGGCACCAATCAGCAGTTTGTCGACAAGCACCTGACTCATGCGGAAGTTCGGGTATTTGAAGATAATCGGACAGTCTTTGATGAAATCGCAGAAGGACGAGCCGACGTCATGATTACAGACGCCATCGAGGTCAAACTGAAAGCGAAAGAGTATCCCGCACTATGCGCCACCCTGCCCGATAAGACCTTTACTTACCAGGAGAAGGCTTACCTCATGCCGCGAGACATCGCCTTGAAAGAATATGTAAACACCTGGATATCCTTGCGCATCGAAGACGGTACCATGACGGAAGCATTCGATAAGCATTTGTCCCCGGGCCCACCCCGTTAATCGGGGGCACGCAGGGTAGCCTGCCACTCCAGCTCCGGTACCGGTTCATCGTTCAAAAACGCCTTGATCATCTCGTTTACCACTTCCGGCACTTCTTGCTGGACCCAGTGTGAAACCCTGGGCAAATAACGGATAGTCAAATGCCGAACATATTTATCAGTGCCGTAGGTTGTTTCTTTGGTTAGCGCAATATCTTCTTCGCCCCAGATCATCAATGTTGGTACTTCTATGACTGGATAACCCAGTGAAGCCTGCCGTCTTGCACCGCCGCCTCTAACGAGAGCACGATAGTAATTAACCATCGATCGCAAGGCGCCAGGCTGAGCCGCGTTCCTACGATAAACCTCAATGACCTCGTCCGGGAATTGTGACTTGTCCACGCTGGTATTTCTAATTGCCTCTGCGACAGGACGGGCGCTTTTGCGCCGCATCAACCATTCCGGCAAGCCGGGCAATTGGAAGAAAAAGATATACCAGGATCTCTTGAGCTGTCCGAGCTTTCGCCACATGA
This sequence comes from Pseudomonadales bacterium, assembly GCA_040905125.1. GTDB lineage: Bacteria > Pseudomonadota > Gammaproteobacteria > Pseudomonadales > Azotimanducaceae > JBBDSF01. The sequence continues at coordinate 46,337 of JBBDSF010000048.1, forward strand.
CTCGGCCGGCCGGCACTGGATGCGGCACATTGCAGATTATCAATCTGGATAAGGGACGCTTCTGACGCATGGCAAAATACCAGGCAATCACCGCACCCCAGTCGTGGGCGATCAGTACAGTCTCGTCGCAGTCAGCGGCGTCGATCAATGCCGCCACGTCGTCCATCAGATGTTCAATACTGTAATCTTCCACAAATGGTGGTTTGGAGCTATTACCATACCCTCTCATGTTGGGGGCCCATGCCTTGTAGCCCAGATCCGCCAACATCGGTAATTGATAACGCCAGGAGAAGCTATGCTCGGGAAACCCGTGCAGACATAAGGCCAGCTTTCTTCCCTCGCCGCACATACTCACTTCAAAGTTCAAACGATTGGCTTGAACCATTTCAGTTCGAATACGTTCGTTTTCGATATTCTCATCGACGATTACGGGCATGGGTCCTGTCCTGTTCCAATTGACACGCCAACTGCAGGCTCAATAGACTGCAGTAAATTATCAGGGAGTATCTCATGTCATACGGTGATCTCAAATTCGGCATATTTCTCGCCCCGTTCCATACGACCGGCGAAAATCCGACTATTGCCATGGAGCGAGACATGGAACTGGTCCAATTGCTGGATCGGCTCGACTACGACTATGCATGGATTGGCGAGCATCACTCTGCCGGGATGGAGATCATCGCTTCCCCGGAACTGTTTATTGCCGCCGCCGCCCAACGAACGCGCCACATTAAATTAGGCACAGGTGTCTCGTCATTACCCTACCACCATCCATTCATATTGGCCGACCGTATCATGCAACTGGATCATATGACACGCGGCCGGGTGGCTTTTGGTGTGGGTCCGGGAGCCCTGCCCTCGGATGCTTTTATGATGGGCATCGATCCCACCCAACAGCGAGACATGATGCTCGAAGGCATCGAAGTGCTGGTTCCGCTTTTGAAAGGGGAAACCGTCACCAAAAAGACAGACTGGTTCGAACTCAACGAGGCCCGGCTGCAGCTACAGCCCTACACCAAACCGATGGTGGAGATGGCCGTCGCCTCCCAGGTGTCCCCCGCAGGAGCCAGAGCCGCCGGTTCGTTCGGGCTCGGTCTGTTATCCATCGGCGCGACATCGGCGGGCGGTTTCAATGCCCTGGGCCCCAACTGGGAAATTTACGAACGTAAGGCCAAAGAAAATGATCAGGTGATCGATCGCAGCCAATGGTCACTCGTGGGGCCTGTTCATATTGCCGAAACCCGCGAACAGGCATTCGAAAATGTCCGGTTCGGCCTGGACGCCTGGGTGAGCTACTTTCGAGATGTTGCCGCCTTGCCTATCGCGCCCGGAGACGGCAGTGATCCTGCCAAGGCCATGGTGGAAAGCGGACTCGCCGTGATTGGCACACCGGATGACGCGATCACCCAGATAAAACGGCTTCAAGAACAATCCGGTGGCTTTGGCACCTTCCTGCAAATGGCACACAACTGGGCCGACTGGGAACAAACGCAAAAGAGCTATCAGCTGTTCGCTCGCCACGTCATGCCCGTGTTCCAGAGCCGTAACGACAACCGTGCTGCCAGCTACCAGTGGGCGGGACAAAACCGTGAAACCTTTATCGGCGCGGTGGGTACGGCGATCAACCAGGAAATCGAAAAAGACGAAGCCGAGAAG
>JBBDSF010000049.1:0-1515 GCA_040905125.1 Pseudomonadales bacterium
GCAACTTGCCTTTATCGCGGCCTGATATCGTTGAGTCTTTCACCAGCTGGTTCAGACCCTTGCTGCTACAACTGACGTACTGGCCGTGATTCCTGGCGTTGTCCCGGCAGGCTGTGGCCATTGCATTGACACGGTCAGACAGGGTTTCGCCATTGGCAAAGGTTTCATTGTCAACGCCTGAATCGATACCATTGATAATCACTGTGCCTGCAAGGTCGGAATCGTCGTTCTGATCAGCATTGTCTCCGATACCGTCACCGTCGTTGTCAGCCCACTCGGTTGGATCGTTAGGGAAAGCATCGCTGTTGTCACCAACTCCGTCGCCGTCGCTGTCTATCTGCTCATTCGGGTCGTTGGGGAAGGCATCGGCGTTGTCGCCTACGCTATCTCCATCTGAATCAGCGGTTTCATTCGGATCATTCGGGAAGGCATCACTGTTGTCGCCCACACCGTCACCATCTGAATCAGCGGATTCACTCGGGTCATTTGGGAAGGCATCACCATTGTCGCCCACACCGTCACCATCAGTGTCCGTGGTTTCGGTGGGATCATTCGGGAAGGCATCGCTATTGTCGCCCACACCATCGCCATCTGAATCAGCGCTTTCGCTCGGATCACTGGGGAAGGGATCACCATTGTCTCCGACACCGTCACCATCGGTGTCTATGGACTCCGAGGGATCATTCGGGAAGGCATCTGCATAGTCAGGCACACCATCACCATCACTGTCGATTGGATCCAGACTGTAGGACACCGATGCAATACCTGCGGGGACATGGTAAGCAACGGGATAGAGAATACTGCCATTAGGCTGGACATTGATCGGCACCGAACTGCCTGAAGAGTTATTATTGATACACAGCTCGTCCGCAAGGGTTGCACAGGAGTCAAGACTATCCAGATAGAAGAATGATTGATCGTCGACTACCGCTTGATAGGGCGGCTCATGAGTAAAGCCATAAAACTCACCAACACCGATGAATCGATTAATCTCATTGATACCGCGAGTAAAGTCAATTGCGTGGTCGGTTCCCAGCACCAGCCCTCCACCGGCCAGATCCAGCTGAGTCGCGTAATTCTGAATCCACGCAACTTCGGAGCTCATGCTCGTGTATGACATGGATGCTCTCCTCGTAATCCAACTGGAAGTTGACGAGATTATGCGTCCGTCCAGGATGAGGTTTTGACTGGCCCTGCTAATAAACCAGGCTGCTATCTCAGAATATATGCTCAGTTGAGCACTGCTATCGTCTGTGCCGGAAGAGATATCGGTAACCCAAATTTGGTCGAAATTCTCCAGATCCTGAACAAAGGGATCAGCACAGTTGCCACTCGCTGTGACAGCCAATCCGCAAGGGTAGAGATAGCCAGTGGTGATATCCATACCGGGGATGCCGCCGAGGTAGGAAGACAGTTCCTCCTGGTCTGCCAGATAGAAGTTAGTTTGGGTATTTGCAACAATGATGTGCAGAATTTCACTGGCGCTGATTGGCTTACTAAGCGCAGCGGAGGTAA
>JBBDSF010000050.1:0-9086 GCA_040905125.1 Pseudomonadales bacterium
CCCGTTACCATGGACGAAAAAGATATTGATGGTCGCCAACTGGCAGCAGAAATCTTGCAGCAGGTTGCCGATGACGTGGCCCGCCTTAAGACTGCGGGCTGGTACCCGAAGCTGACGTCCATTAGCGTCGGCGAGAACCCCGAAGCGGCGTTCTATGTGCGCAATCAACGCCGCAAGTGCAAGCAGGTGGGTATCGAATTCGAAGAGCGCACCTATGGTGACGACATTACACAAGAGGAACTCGATGCGGCCATCTGGTCGTTAAACGTCGATCCTCGGGTGACGGGCATCGTTCTGCAACGTCCTGTGCCCCCCAGTCTCTCGGTGAAGCAAGCACAGGCCGCCATAGATCCCCTCAAGGATGTGGAGGGATTACACCCCGCCTCTATTGGCAACATTGTCTACCAGGAAATGGACCTGGCACCCTGCACGGCAATGGCATCCATCGAATTGCTGCGTCGAACCGGTATCACCATTCAGGGGCTGGAAGCGACTGTCATCGGCCATTCCGAAATCGTTGGCAAACCGATCGCGTTCCTGCTCCTGGCCGCGGGTGCGACTGTCACCGTCTGCCACCACATGACTCGAGACGTGGAAGTCCATTCACGCTGTTCCGACGTCGTATTCGTTGCCGCCGGTAAACCCAACCTCCTGACTGGCAGCATGATCAAACCCGGTGCCGTACTCATCGACATCGGCATCAATCAGGTATTTGATGAAGATGGTACGGAACACATCGTCGGTGACTGCGACTATGCTTCATGCCGCGACGTTGCCCGATGGATTACGCCGGTACCGGGTGGCGTTGGCCCGGTGACAGTCTCCATTCTCATGCGCAATTCAGTACTCGCCGCCAATCGTCTTAAGGATCATTACGAGACACAACTCCGACATCGGTTATAGCTACGTTAGCTGACGTTTTCGGACTGCTATGTGTCGTTATTGTTAAAGCTCCGCTCGAGAATCATTCCACAATCCAGGTTGCGCGATTTGCGTCATCAAGGCGCCGCTCGAACGTTTGTTCGTTACCAACCGGCAAAGGGCGAAAGACATGGCTGTGCTACCAAAAACTGCGAAGGTGGTCATCATCGGTCAGGGTGGAATTGTAGGTGCGTCAGTGGCGCATCATCTGCTGGAATTGGGTTGGGACGACATTGTCGGGCTGGAAAAGTCCGCCATACCCACCGATATTGGATCGACGTCCCATGCCTCTGACTTTTGCTTCACCACGTCGAACGACAAGATGACCATCTATACGACGCAATACAGCCAGGCGTTTTACGCACAACGGGGCAATTACGTCAAAAAAGGTGGCATGGAAGTCGCTCGAATCGGCGACGATGAGCGTATGGAGGAATTAAAACGCAAAGTCGGTATCGGCAAGGCCTTTGGCACCAATGTCAGTCTGATTTCTCCATCGGAAGCCAAAGCATTGTTCCCGCTATTGGATGAAGAGAAGATCCAGGGCGCCATGTGGGATCCGGACGCAGGTCTTGTCGTGCCCCGGTCACAAAAAGTTGCCGGCGACCTGGTCGATGAAGCCGTGGCAAGCGGCAAGCTGACTGCGTTCGCAAACACACCGGCGGTGCGAATCGATGTCCAGGATGGCCGGGTCCGTGGCGTTGAAACGTCACGGGGTTACATCGCAACAGAAAAGGTCGTGCTCTCTGTTGGAATCTGGGGCCCGCTTGTCGCGGGTACCACAGAGGCAAAATTACCGCTGATGCCGGTCGAGCACCCGTTGTTGTTTTTCGGTCCTTACGAAGCACTGACGGGTACCAATGAAGAGTTGGTGTTTCCATTATTCCGCGATCAGGGTAATTCCGCTTATGTGCGCGACACGGGTGACCCAAAGACTCCCGAAGGCGGATATCTTGAATGGGGTTACTACGAGCCTGACGAACCCCGCCTGGTTTACCCCGGACAAATTGCGGAGACCGGTGATGCTCGCCTGTCTCCCTCCATGCGTGAACTGGAACTGGATCAGGTGATGTCAGCCTACGAGAAGGCGATTGAGCTGACACCTGTACTCGGGGAACTGGGCTGGGACGATAAGCATTCGTTTAATGGATTATTGTCGGTAACTCCCGATGGCGGCTCACTGGTTGGCGAATGTCCGGAGGTGGCAGGACTTTGGTTTGCGGAAGCCGTTTGGGTCAAAGATGGTCCTGGCATCGGCAAGGTTGTCGCCGAGTGGATGACAAACGGCATCACGGAACTCGACTCACATAGCATCGATATCACCCGCTTTTATCCCGAACAAAAGGGTGATGCCTACGTTTATGGCCGTTGCTACGAAGTTGCCCAGAAGATCTACAACCCGCCAGTGCATCCTCGCGAGCCCTATGTGACCGGCCGAGGTATGCGCACCAGTCCATTTTACGAGCGGGAAGTGGCGCTGGGCGCTTATTTCATGGAAGTCGCAGGCTGGGAGCGAGCGCACGGATATAAAGCAAACGAAGATACATTGTTGACCCGTTATCGTAACCAGGTCCCTGTTCGAGAGAATGAGTGGGATGCTCGGCATTTCTGGGAGGTATCCAATGCGGAACATCTGCAAATGAGTGACACGGTAGGGATGATCAACCTGTCTCACTTCGCCATCTACGATGTTTCAGGTGCCGATGCTGAACAGCTCATGGAATATCTGTCAGTTGCCAGAGTGGGTGGACCGACTCCGGTCGGCAAAGGTGTTTACACTCATTTTCTGGATGCCAACGGCGGTGTTCGTGCGGACCTGACCATTATCCGCCTTGGCGAGAATGAGTATCGGGTGGTCTGTGGTGGTGACACCGGGTATCGCGACCTGGTCTGGATAAAACGGATGGCAGTGAGTCAGGGATTGACCCGTGTGCACATTCAGGACATGACCAATCATCTTGCCACGCTGGGACTGTGGGGACCGGAGGCGCGAGAAACCTTGTCCCGGTTTGTAGACGACCCGGACGAATTGAGCGCAGAAAACTTTGCATTCGCAACGGCACGGGACATCCGAATGAACGGTATTCCCGTGTGGGCCTTTCGAATTTCTTACGTTGGCGAACAAGGTTGGGAATTGTATTTCCCATTCGATTTTGGTTTGGACGTGTGGGATCTTTTGTTCGGTGCCGGTGTTACACCGGTAGGAATCGAAACCTATGCAAACTCGCGGCGACTGGAAAAAAGCCTGCGTTTGCAGAATGTTGACCTGGAAGCAGAGTACAACCTGTACGAGGCTGATCTGGCCCGAAGGAACGTGAAGAAAGCAGACTTTCACGGGAAAGAAGCTTATCTTGCCCAGCGCGAATCCGAGGATCAATCGAGTTACCTGTGCACCATGACCATGCTTGAAAATATCGACCGAACAGGTGTCGCCCGATTTCCGGTAGGGCAATGGCCAATACTGGACCCGGACACCGCTGAAGTGTTAACCGACGATAAAGGCAGACGTTCCTACAACACCAGCGTCGTTTACGGACCATCAGTCGGGAAAAACATTTTGCTGGGATATATTCCCCGGGAATACGCGGAGGAAGGGCGAGAGCTTGCACTTGAATACTTTTGCGAGCAATATCCGGTCACTATTGAAGCAGTTGGCTACCGTGCGCTGTTCGACCCGGAGAATGCCCGGGTTCAATCCTAGCGGATGATATGTGCGGTAAAACACTGAGTGTTGCAAGGAACGTGGCTATCGTTCTTTTGTAAGATGCACCCTCTTGGTTGCAAGGGAGAGCCGCGATGATCCATAAAGTCAGAGATCACTCTCAAGTCGCCGATGACAAAACATACCGCATCGGATTTTTATTGATCGAGAATTTTACGCTCATGGCGCTGGCTACTGCCATGGAACCTCTGCGAATGGCCAATCAGCTTACGGGCAAAGAACTCTATAGCTGGCAACTGATCGCCCAAAAGCCGGAATCGATTCGCGCCAGCGACGGTATGCAGATGGTCCCCGATGTTGGTATCCAGGACGCAAGTGAATTCGACCTTGTCTTCGTGGTTTCCGGCGTCGAAGTTGCGACAAGTTGCTCCGAGCCGGAAATCCGATGGCTTCAGACCATGGCCAGGAAAAAAATGCCATTGGGTGCGGTTTGTACCGGCTCTTATGTGCTGGCGAAGGCTAACCTGCTAAAAGATTATTCTTCCAGCGCCCACTGGGAATATCTGGCTTCACTACAAGAACAATTTCCGGACGTCTGCTGGAATAATCAACTGTTCACGTTCGATCGTGATCGCATTACCTGTAGCGGTGGGGATGTTCCGTTACATATGATGATGAGCCTGGTGAGCCTGCACCACGGGCAGGAGCTGGCCAATGCCATTTCGGACATGTTCGTTTGTGAACGTATCCGTCAGGGAGATGAACCCCAGCGCATGCGCATGGACAGCCAGGTCTATGCCAACCAGCCTAAACTGGCGGAGGCAGTTCATTTGATGGAGGCGAATGTCGAAGAACCGATTGATCTGAGCGACATCGCTCGCTACGCAGGGGTCTCGCGGCGCCACCTGGAACGTCAGTTTCTCAGTAATCTTGGTTGTACCCCGTCTCGTTTCTATCTGAAACTCAGGCTCGAGCGAGCGCAACAGCTATTGAAGCAAACTTCCTGTTCAATTGTGGACATCGCGTCCATGACCGGGTTTGTATCAACAACACACTTCAGTCGTTGTTATCGTAAATACATGGGCAAAGCGCCCAAGGCGGAACGCCGCAGCAAGGCGACGACAGATTCACCTCTCGCTCCCGCTCCCGCTAACAGCGATGACCAGGCCGTCGCATTGAACCTGGACGAAGTAGAGATTCGCGATTCCCTGCTCTGATTCCTGGTGGCTTCAAAAAAGCCCCTTGATAAAGCCTTCATCATCGATGCCGATATCCATCGCGGCGGGTCTGCGAGGCAGGCCCGGCATCGTCATGACGTCGCCGCAAACAGCGACCACAAAGCCGGCACCGGCGGATAACCGAGCCTCACGCACGGGCAGCATATGTTCCGGCGTTTGACCTGTTTGTTTGCCATCCACCGTAAAGCTGTATTGTGTTTTGGCAATGCAAACGGGCAAGTGGCCGAAGCCCAACTGTTCGAATTCCTTCAGCTGACCACTGGCAAGACTGGAGAATTCCACCCCGGATGCACGGTAGATTTGCGTTGCCACGATTCTGATCTTGTCGGTTAACGACATCTCGTCAGGATAGAGCAGTTCTACTTGAGGTTCACCCTGGTCAAGTTGTTGTACCACAGCCGCTGCGAGGTCCAGCGCGCCTTCACCACCTCTTGCCCAATGGTCTGCCACGGCTGCCGTGACACCCAGTTCACTGCAAATCGCCATCAACGCGTCGAGTTCGTCATCAGTATCGGTCGGGAAGCGATTGATAGAAATTACAGGAGAAAGCCCGAACTTTCGGATGTTATCGATATGCTGAACCAGATTGATGGCACCGGCCGTCAGAGCCTCGACATCGGGTACCGCCAACTGATCTTTCTTTATACCTCCCTGCATTTTCAGTGCACGTACGGTACAAACCAGTACCACGGCACTGGGACGCAAACCCGACTGACGGCACTTGATATCCAGAAACTTCTCCGCGCCCAGATCAGCCCCGAAGCCTGCCTCAGTGACCACAATATCGCTCAAGGTTAATGCTGCGCGAGTCGCAACCACGGAATTGCAGCCGTGTGCGATGTTCGCAAACGGTCCGCCATGAATGAACACTGGATTGTGTTCGAGACTCTGGACCAGATTGGGTTGCAAGGCGTCTCTCAAGAGGACAGTCATGGCACCTTCTGCACCAATATCCCGCGCGGTTACCGCCGACTTGTCACCGCGGCGCGCCACTATGATGTTTCCCAGCCGTTGCTGCAGATCTTCAAGATCTGTTGCCAGGCAAAGGATCGCCATAATTTCAGAGGCGACAGTAATGTCGAATCCACTTTCCCTGGGTACACCATGAGCGGAGCCACCGAGCCCGCTCACCGTATACCGAAGAGAACGATCATTCATATCCATAACACGACGCCAGCTGATATAGCGCGGATCGATACCTGTCTCATTACCCCAATGCAAATGATTGTCCAGCATGGCCGCCAACAAATTGTGGGCGCAGGTAATAGCATGAAAATCTCCATTGAAATGAAGATTAATGTCTTCCATGGGAATGACCTGCGCTCGTCCACCACCGGCAGCGCCGCCTTTCATACCGAAGCAAGGACCGAGAGAAGGTTCACGCAGACACACTGAAGAACGATGCCCCAGCAGGCTCAATGCGTCATTGAGGCCCACACTCGTTGTTGTCTTGCCTTCCCCGGCAGGCGTCGGCGTAATTGCCGTGACCAGCACCAGTTTGCCATAGGTCGAGGTATCGGATATGTCCAGGTTCGTCAGATCCAGTTTCGCCTTATAGTGACCAAACGGGACCAGAGCATCGGCTGGCAATCCGAAACGCTGCTGAGCAAGCAGCAGTATCGATTGCGGATGTACCGACCGGGCAATCTCAATATCCGGTGTACCGGGTGGAAGCCAATTCGCAGGAATCGCCTCCGCCACTGTCAAGTTGTCAGGTCGAACATCCATAGGCATTTTCACATCACTCAAGCATTACAAAACGAGTCTCATCGCGGGCCGAGCAACTTGTCAGTTACTCCGCAAAGTCGATTCCTCTGGATCGAGCCACTTCTCGAGCATTGGGATTGACCGACTGCCGGAATGGAACTTCCACAACTTCAGCTTCAACTTCCGTGGAGCCGTCTACCGCCGCAAATTCTACAGGCAGGGTCACGAAAAGCTTGCTACCCAGATCCCGCATGTGCCAGGGCACGTAACCGAGCGCAATGTTTGTCTCAAGTTCGGGCGAATACCAGGGCGACGTGACATACCCAACCGGTGCGCCGCCCGATTCAACAGATATCAACCAGAAGTCATTGGCATAATCAGTGATCGGACTCCCACCCAGGACCATGCCGACCATACCTAACCGGAACGGTGGGGTGCCCTTTTCAACCTGCTCACGTACTGCTTCCAGTCGCTCCTTGCCGATATAGCCCGCCTTTTTGTTGCGCGGAACCTGGTAAGCGAGATTACATTGAAAGGGATAGGTTTCCTGGTCCACGTCCTGACCCCATGACAAGATGCCGGCGGCAATTCGACGATGATGCGCAGGCGCGATTACCTGAAGACTATGCTTTTCACCGGCATTGAGCACTGAATACCATAAATCCTCGGCATAAAGCGTGGCGTCCTTTAAGTAGATCTCGTAGCCTTTTTCACCGGTAAATCCGGTCTGAGAGATAATCACATCGTGGCCGGCGACCTGACCCGCCATCAAACCGTAGTAAGGAATTTGTTTAACTTCTTCGCCAAACAAATCCACCATGAGTGCTTCGGATTTCGGTCCCTGAATTTGCACTGGCGCCACGTCAATCTCGGCAATCGAAACATCAAAGTTCTTACCCACGTTCACGCCGCGCAGCCAGAGTTCGAGGTCGCTATCAGAAAGCGAAAACCAGAATTCATCCTGACTGATCCGGAGCAGAACAGGATCATTCATAATACCGCCCTGCTCATTGCAAAGAATGACGTACTTGCCATGCATGGGCTTTATTTTGGTAGCGTCCCGGGTTATGACGTAGTTTACAAAGTCCTCGGCATCAGGGCCTTTGACCTGAATCTGACGTTCCACGGCGACATTCCACATAGTGACGTGGTTGATGAGAGCGTCATACTCCACCATTGCCCCGCCATCCTCAGGACGCACATAGCCCCGCGGGTGATACATGCGGTTGTAAACCGTCGCCCGCCAGCAACCCGCTTCATACGATAAATGCCAATAAGGTGACTTACGCACACGAGTCGAAATCAACATATCCACCGGGGTGGGTCCCGATTGTCGTAGATTGATGGGTACCCGTCGATCGGATTGATCAACATCTGTATTGTGTCGGGCGGAACTTGCTCGCTGTCGCGGGAATTCCAGTAATGCGTATTCAAGGTTGATAGCCATCTCGTCGTATCCTGGTCATTGTGTTGTGACTGTTGTATTTGACCGGCAAAAAAGCATTCTGACTTTATCTATAACGACAGGAAACGTACCAAAAACGTCTCTACTCCCTTAAACCAGCTGTCAGATAAATATGGCCCGGCCTGGTCAACCCTGGGGCCTGTATTTATGATAAAAATTGCCTACGGACGACACGGTCTGACCTGGAAACGACAAGCCCCTATGCAACTCAAATACAGGCGGTATGCTATGTACCGTGATGTTGACTCACGCTGGATTCCCATGAATTCCCGAGTGCTTGTCGACTGTCAACCGAATGGCTTTTCAATGCCAGTATGCCGGGAGACTTAAAGATGGACAGTGAATTCGAGCACATTGAAAACGAAGTGGTTCACGCCCGCCCGGGGCAATACGAGCGTCGGGGGGATTACGAAGGTCCAGGCAACGCGTATCGTATTTACCGTGTGCGCGTCAACGGAGCAATGCTCGGCGTGGTCAAGGAAAATGGCCTCCGGGACCTGCTGGTATCCATTAAAGGTCTTGATCTATACCCGGACAGTTGCAACCTCACGCACGGCCAAACGTTTGAAACAGATGTCCGGGTGCATGGTGAACCGTTGCATGTCTGGGTACAGGTTCATGTCTGGAAAGTTTTGACCGGCGGGTAACCTGCCATACTTGCGAACAGTTGCGTCATCACAATTGTATGCTCGCGATAATTTCACCCTGACGTACGGCAAGAACCTCACCTTCCCGCATGGGTGTCCAGGCTTCCTGGGTGAGTGGCACGCTGGCCAGCAGAATCACGCGCTGCGCCGTTACCGCCTCTGCTGATTGACTATCGCGCACCAGCGCCGCTTTATCGCCGGCCGGGCACTCCAGACGATAAAGCGCTGGCGCAGTGACTTGCCTCGTCAGGGGTTGCAGCCTCCGGTCGGCGTGCGCAAACAGCACATCGCTATCGGCATAGAGAAAACTGGCGGGGCCCAGTGCCCGCAGCGCCAGGGCCACTTCAGCCACGGTATCCAGTCTGGCTTGCAAGGGTGGCAGCTGACCACAGGCGTGTGGCAGTTGCCTGATCCGATCCAGCAGCAGGCAAAAGGCCAACTCCGAA
>JBBDSF010000051.1:0-1511 GCA_040905125.1 Pseudomonadales bacterium
CTTGATCTCGGCCAGTCATTGTTGGAGCAGCTTCGCACAACGGAGCCAACCGGACGACTGGTCATAGATGTTGAGCAGATATTGAGCAGAAATACCGTTTCTCGACAGGCTTATGATCTTGAGTTGAAAGACGGTGACCGCCTGCTGATTCCGGGGAGATCGCAGAGTGTTACCGTATTGGGTGAAGCACAGTATCCGGCTTCGCACTTGTATTCACCTGGTCTCGATCGCGATGAGTACATAGCAAAGAGCGGCGGATTGACACGTCAGGCAGACAATAAGCTGATATATGTGGTACGGGCTAGCGGTGAGGTTGAGTCCGGCAATCGATCCCGGTGGTTTAGCCGAGGAGCTGATGCTGAAATTCGACCGGGTGACACGATTGTCGTGCCCTTGGATACGGATCGAATGCGCCCGCTGACCTTCTGGGGCAACGTAACGCAGATTTTGTATCAGGGTGCAATCGCTATTGCTGCGGTCAGGACATTCGATAACTAGTTCGACTTTCGTTAAAGAATATTTGGTTGCAGATGGAATAGAGATTCGCGAGGGCTCATGAACAGCCAATCTAAATGTTGCCAATAGATATACTTCAAGGACGTACTCGCGATGCATTTCGTCGGCGTGAATTTTCAGAATCTTTTCGCTGGACGAGGCAGCGCACGCCCTGCATGGTGAATAAATGAGTGAATCCTCGAATAATAAGGACTCGCGGGCAGCGCAAGCAGCTCAGGGCGCTGGGGAGCGGCTCGTTTACGTAATGCCGGAGCAGGCATTTGGTACCTCCGCAGATGATGAGATTAGCTTACGCGACCTCTGGGACATTCTCTGGAGAGGGAAATGGCTCATAATTGCGGTGACAATGGTATTCGCGTTCGGGTCCGTCACATATGCATTGCTGGCCGAAGAGTGGTACCGCGCGGAGGTGTTACTTGCGCCGGCGGACGAAAAATCGACATCAGGGTTAGGTGGGCAACTCGGTGGCTTGGCTGCCTTGGCCGGCGTAACCGTAGGCGGTGGTGACAGTGCCGAAGCGCTGGCCTTTCTGGGATCGCGAGGGTTCGCGCGTGATTTTATCGAGGACTATGACTTGGTGCCGATGTTCTACGCGGACCAGTGGGATGCTGTTGCTAGCCAGTGGCTGGGCGCTGATCGTGAAGAATGGCCTGAGATCCGTGATGCCGTGAAGTTTTTCCATGAAAATATACTCAGCATCAACCAGGATCGGGAGAGCGGGTTAGTTACGTTGGCAGTAGAGTGGCTTGACCCGCAGGTGGCGGCCACATGGGCAGAAACCTTGGTACGCCGCTTGAATACGAGACTTCGTGAGCGTGCCTTGCGGGAGGCAGAAACGAATGTCGCGTACTTGCAATCAGAATTGGCACAGACCAGTGTAGTCACTCTGCAGCAGTCGATAGGCCGTTTGCTTGAAAGTGAGCTGCAGAAGCTCATGCTTGCGCGCGGTAATGAGGAATTTGCATTTCGTGTCATAGATGAAGCCGTTCCGCCAA
>JBBDSF010000052.1:0-1510 GCA_040905125.1 Pseudomonadales bacterium
CGGTTTTCGTCGTTTACCCATGTTGATCTTGAGCTGCGCCGTTTATTCGATCGAAGTTGTTCGAATCAGGCGAAATAGCCCTGGCAATCATATTGACCTTGTCCAGGGACTCCTGATACTCCGCATCAGCAGTTGAATCGGCAACGATGCCGCCACCGCCCCAAAAGCACACCTGCCCATTCCCACATACGATGGTACGTATGGCCAGATTGGTATCCATGTTACCGTTGTAATCGTAATAGCCGATCGCGCCGCAATATGCATAACGCCGGGCGGGCTCCAGCTCGCGAATAATCTCCATGGCCCGCACCTTGGGGGCGCCCGTGATCGAACCTCCGGGGAAACAGGCCTTCAATAGATCTATGGCTGACTGACCCGCGCGCAGATGACCACGAACGGCGCTGACCAGATGGTGAACGTTGGGAAACGAGCGTAACTGAAACAGACTTTCCACATGGATCGAGCCGGGCTCACAGCACCGGCCAAGATCGTTCCGTAACAGGTCCACAATCATCAGGTTCTCCGCTTTGTCCTTTTCGCTAACCATTAACTCTTGCGCCAAACGTTCATCCTCGGCTTTCGTTTCGCCGCGGGAGCGCGTCCCCTTGATAGGCTCCGTCAACACATCACCGTCTCGTACACGGAGAAAGCGTTCGGGAGAGAAGCTTAAAACCTGGTGTCCGGGAAACGCCAGACAAGCAGAAAACGGTGCCGTATGGCAATTACGCAGTGTCTGATAAAGCGCGACCGGATCGCCCTCGAAACGGGCCATAAAACGCTGGGCGAGGTTAACCTGATAGCAATCTCCGGCAAAGATGTACGATTTGATCCGTTTAACCGCCGCGTTATATTGTTGGCGAGAGAAATTGCTGGACACGGGTCCCGCACTGAACGGCTTGAGTCCTGTACCCGCAACTGTGTCAAGTTGTCTTCGAAGGCTATCGTGTTCGGCCTTCGACCTGCGGGGTGAGCTTAGTACCATTGCGCGCCCGGACAGATGATCGATCACAATGAACCAGTCATAGATGCCCACCAGCATGTCCGGCATATCCAGGTCGTTAACAGGGGGTTCCGGCAACCTTTCTACATGGCGCGCCAGTTCATAGCCAAAATAACCGATGGCACCACCGGTGAACACGCTGTCCACCGGACATGGCTCGTCAGGCTGGCGATCCGCGACTTCCTGTTGCACCACACTGAACGGATCGAGGTTGGAGGTATACTCCCGGCCCTGTTTCGCGACCGTGGTAACGTCATCTCTCGCCGAAATGATGATGGCGGGATCCGCAGCGATAATGTCGAAACGTTGTCCCGAACAACCCCGGCTCTCCAATATGACCGGCCAGGGTCGGTCACGGACACTGGCAAACCATGCAAAGGGATCAACGCTATAGGGAAGTTCGTCCCGTATCCAGTTCAAGGGGGTGAGGTCTCGACAAAGAGAAAATTTTAACGCACATGAAGACCCGGTGTCCCGTTCGCCGTATCACTTGCGGATTCCATGGGCGAA
>JBBDSF010000053.1:0-1507 GCA_040905125.1 Pseudomonadales bacterium
GCTTCTTATTTTCGCTCATATCAGCGACAATCGCGACCTTGAAAATACGTTTCATCCAGATTAACGAGAGCAACCATGTCCCAGAACCTGAACCTCGATTTTGAACAGAACGAATCCCGGCCCATCCAGGAATTTACCGAGAAGGCCTACCTGGATTATTCCATGTACGTTATCCTGGACCGGGCCCTGCCGCACATTGGCGACGGCCTGAAACCGGTACAGCGCCGGATCATCTATGCCATGTCCGAACTCGGCCTCAAGGCCGGGGCCAAGTACAAGAAGTCCGCCCGTACCATCGGTGATGTGATCGGCAAGTTCCATCCGCACGGTGATTCCGCCTGTTACGAGGCCATGGTGCTGATGGCGCAGGACTTCAGTTACCGCTACCCGCTGGTGGACGGGCAGGGCAACTGGGGCTCCATGGATGATCCGAAATCCTTTGCGGCGATGCGCTATACCGAGGCCAAGCTGCGCCCGTATGCCGATGTGCTGTTGGGTGAAGTCGCCCAGGGCACGGTGGACTGGTCACCGAATTTCGACGGGACCCTGGAAGAGCCCAAAATCCTGCCCGCGCGGCTGCCGAATATCCTGCTCAACGGTACCACCGGTATTGCGGTGGGTATGGCCACCGATGTGCCGCCACACAACCTGCGCGAGGTCGCCACCGCCTGTATCCGTTTGCTGGACGAACCCAGGGCCACAGTCAAGCAACTGTGTGAACATATTCAGGCGCCGGATTATCCGGTCGCGGCCGAGATCATTACTCCCCGTAACGAGATCCTGCAGATGTACGAGACCGGCAACGGTTCCATCAAAATGCGCGCGCTCTGGGAAAAGGAGGAGGGCAATATTATTATCACCGCCTTGCCATACCAGTGTTCCGGCAACCGGATCCTCGAACAGATCGCCGCGCAGATGAATGCCAAGAAG
Source organism: Pseudomonadales bacterium (assembly GCA_040905125.1). Classification (GTDB taxonomy): domain Bacteria; phylum Pseudomonadota; class Gammaproteobacteria; order Pseudomonadales; family Azotimanducaceae; genus JBBDSF01. The sequence continues at coordinate 931 of JBBDSF010000053.1, forward strand.
TTGCCGATGCTGGAAGACCTGCGCGATGAGTCCGATCATGAAAACCCGACCCGGCTTGTTCTGATCCCTCGATCCAACCGGGTCAATCCGGAAGATCTGATGTCACACTTGTTTGCCACCACCGATCTGGAAAAAAACTACCGGGTCAATCTTAATATGATCGGCCTGGACGGACGGCCGCAGGTGAAGAACCTGCGCGAACTCCTGAAGGAATGGCTGCAATACCGCACCGAGACCGTACGCCGCCGCCTGCAGCATCGGCTCGACAAGGTCGAGGCCGATATCCACCTGCTCGAAGGCCTGATGATCGCCTACCTCAATATCGACGAGGTGATCCATATCATCCGCAACGAGGATGAGCCCAAAAAGGTCATGATGAAAAAGTTCAAGCTTTCGGACCTGCAGGCCGAGGCGATCCTGAACCTGCGTCTGCGCAAACTGGCCAAGCTCGAAGAGATCCAGATCCAGGGCGAACTCAAGGACCTCGGGGAAGAACGTAAATCCCTGCAGCAGACCCTGGGCTCTGCTGCCCGCATGAAAACCCTGATTAAAAAGGAACTCACCGCCGATGCCGAAT
>JBBDSF010000054.1:0-1497 GCA_040905125.1 Pseudomonadales bacterium
CCCGTTCAGGTCGAGGAATCTCAGGCCGGGGATTTCTCCACTGCGCTTCGCTTGGTCCCTCGGGTCCTCCGGTCGAAATGACAGGGTACTTGGCACCGGTCAAAATGACAGTCGCCTGGTTTGTAATTCCCGAGGCATAGGTTGTAGATTATCCGGTGCGCCGGAATTAAAGTGTTACCCATGTCTCCGGAATGGACCAATGAAATCTGGTGGCCAGAGGTGGAATCGAACCACCGACACGAGGATTTTCAGTCCGATAGGGTGTCGCGTAGGAAGGTACAATCAGTGGGTTACGCCGAATCGTGCTGGCCGAATGCACTACGATGCTGGACGGTGCTGCGTTCATTCACGCAAAAATCACGCGAAGCAAAAAGGGTGTAAAGCCGGCGTCGAGCTTTCTTAGCCGTCGATCTCGGATTTCCACGGTCCTCCTGCGCACCAGTCATTCGGAAATGGGGCATCTGCGTTAGCTGCCTCGGTGACCGGCATCAGAAATTCTGCGAGGCTGATCACAACTTCGGCGAGATCGATTCCATCCAGGTCGTTGCGCCTCAGAAAGGCCCTCCATTGCGTCTGTTTCTGCGCGTCAGCGGCGAACTCTTCTGTCAGGCCAAGTGGCGCTGTGGCGGGAATATCAGTTTGCCTGCGAGAGAAGGTCGCCCAAATCGCTTGTTTGAGTGTCTCGCCTGAGAGGTCAGAGTGGCGTGCAAGAATCCAGAGGTCGAAATAGTCCTTCATCCGACTATTGCCCATACCCAGGGTACATATCGCTTCAAACTTTTCCGCGATCACCGTGTACTTTGGGTAGGCTCGTAGTTTGGGCGCCTCAAGGTCATCGAGCAGTACTGGATACTCTATCTGCTGGGGTGCTGGCGTCACCACGTCGCCGAAGCCCACATCAATCTGAAGATGACTCCTTGCGCCGTCAAGTGTTGAGACAAGCGTGACGCGGACGCCCGCATAGTTTGCGTCGCTGCGAATTTCCTCGGCGTGGACGGAATCGGCTTGAAACACAACACCATCGTCGACTTTTATAGCGCAGATTTGTTTGAACGTCTGCTCGAGCGATCCGAGTTCCGATGAACCAAAGCCGAGAAGGTCCGCGTCTCGCGTCGGTCGATGTTGGACATCAAACCAAAGATCGAAGAGAAGAGCGCCTTTGAGCAGAAAGTGACTCGCGTGTTTCGAGATGGCGAGTCGGTAGAGAAGTCGCTCGAGACTATAGCGCGTCAGCACCAGATTGAAATCCTGGTTCGTCGCTCGTGCGTGATTCAGCAATCGAGCTCTGCACGAAGCCGCAACATTGCGTTCGTTCATGCAGCGAGGCTCTCAATGTAGGGTCGCATAACTCGGGTGACCCGACAGAGTTTTGCGAAATACCAGAGTTCATCCATGTTCATGCGCTTGCTGCGGTGTGCTTCCTGCAGCGCTTCCAGTGCGACATCGAGTCCAATCTTGTTGCGGTACTTGAAACAGTCGGCCACGGTTTTCGGAATA
>JBBDSF010000055.1:0-1481 GCA_040905125.1 Pseudomonadales bacterium
CAATGCTGCATTTCGTCAGTGAGCATTTGCGTAAGCAGTTGATTCATTGGAATTCTCTCGAACAAAGTGAGACTCAAAATCTGTATAATTTCGTACAGGCTGGCACGGAGGTGCAGCCGTTTTTTGACGATGGCCACGAGTACATAAACGGAGACGGCGATCCAGATCTGGGTCTTGACGGCATTCTCCGACGTACCAAAAAACGCCTTGATGCGTAGGTGCTGTTTGATCCATTTGAAGAACAGTTCGATTTGCCAGCGAGATCGATACAACTCGGCAATGGTCAAGGCCGGCAGTGCAAAATTGTTGGTCAGAAACACGAGCGTCTTGCCGGTTTCCGGCTCCTTGAAGCGGATCCGCCGTAAGGGTGCGTGGTATTCCCTGGCCGTGTAGAAGCCGGTAAAGACCACAGTTTGGTCGCAGATCAGACCAGTCGTACGGTCGACCGGATGCGAGTAGCGACGCTGTGCCTGAAGATTGGACTTGGCACGGGTCACAAAAAAACTGCCGGCCAGGTGGAACCGGTGAAGCCGTGAAAAATCGGTGAATCCTCGGTCCATGATATAGAAGGCGCCGGCTTCCGGCAGGAGTTGGTCGAGCACGTTGACTTCGTGCAGTTTGCCGTCGCTGATATGGATAAAACTCGGGATATTGCCGCGCAAGTCGAGCAGCGTGTGTAGTTTCACCGCCGCCTTGGTGGAGCGAAAGGGAGCCCAGGGGAACAGCGACAGACAGAGGTCGATGGTGGTCGTGTCGAGGGCATAGACGGTATTGGTCAACTCCAGCCCGAGGTCTTCGTCTGCATACAAAGGACGGGCGATGGCGATAAGGTGTTGTGCGAAATCGGCGTAGATGCGCCAATCGCGTACGGCATTGGCATTCGAGAGGGTATTGCGTGCCACATTGGAACGGAACCCAAGATGATAGAGCTTGGGTTGCTGTGCGCGCAAACAGGTTTGAATGTCGCGTAGGCTTTCGCGAAAGGTAAGTTGGGCGAATGCCATACACAGGAACTGATCCAGGCACGAAAAAGACTTCACCTTGTAGTGACCACGATAACGCTCGACGCAGCGTTGAAAAGTCGTCAGCGGGAGATGTTGCATTAACTGTGTGAAAACGTATTTGCCCTGGTTCATGACGTAGCTCTGCAGAATGGAAAACAGCAGAATTACGCAGATTGGAGTTCAAATCGACACCGGAAAAAATCATGAAATTTATAATGTTGGTCAATGAGTTATAATGCTTCCAATCCCAAACGTTGGGACACTACTGATTGTAAATGATACCTTACCGAGATTGTTAGGAGCCCTCTCCCGCAACTGTCTCACCATATTAATTATTATACAACCTGCATGTATGAAGTTGTGCTATTCGAGTATATTTTTAGTATCCTTTATATATGATCATAGGATTGATGTTCAGGGTGTGGTCTGGATACGGTATTGTTCCGAATTCACATACAGGTTCAGCACAAATAATCG
>JBBDSF010000056.1:0-8774 GCA_040905125.1 Pseudomonadales bacterium
ATAAAACCTGATCACTGGATCCGCCGAATGGTGGAAGAACACAATATGATTTCACCCTGGGAGCCCGGTCAGGTGCGACAATCCGAAGGGGGGCGGATCATCTCCTACGGGACGTCCAGCTACGGATACGACGTCCGCTGTGCCGACGAGTTCAAGGTGTTTACCAATCTGCACTCGGCGACAGTCGATCCCAAACGCTTCGATAACAACGGATTTGTGGATATCAAGAGCGACGTCTGTATCATTCCGCCCAATTCCTTCGCGCTTGCAAGCACTGTCGAATATTTTCGGATTCCCCGTAATGTATTGACGATCTGTGTCGGCAAGTCAACCTATGCGCGTTGCGGCATCATCGTTAATGTGACGCCGCTGGAGCCGGAGTGGGAAGGTCACGTAACACTGGAATTTTCCAATACGACTACCTTGCCGGCGAAGATCTACGCGAACGAGGGCGTTGCCCAGATGCTGTTCTTCGAGTCCGATGAGCAGTGTGAACTGTCCTACAAGGATCGAGACGGCAAATATCAGGGTCAGCGAGGTGTCACGCTGCCGAAAGCATAAAAAGGCAGCTAGCAGCTGGCTTAATGCTTTGTCATTTCGACCCGAGGACCGCAGGTCCGGAGTGGAGAAATCTCTGAGGCTGAGATCCCTCGACTGCGCTCGGGATGACACGACCGTGTCATTTCGACCGGAGGACCGCAGGTCCGGAGTGGAGAAATCTCTGAGGCCGAGATCCCTCGACGCAGCCTGCCCTGAGCTGCGGGCCGCGCAGGCTCGAAGGGCTCGGGATGACTTAGCGATCAAATTCGAGTTTCTTGAGGGTGAGCTCCAGGCCTTCGTTGTCATCTTCGAACAGCCTAAGTCGGATCGGCAGAAATTCGTAATCCGGGGCCAGCCAGAAGATGGTGGTACGATCGTCATCCTGCGTTCGTGTGACCTTAATGGTCTGGAAGGTGCCGGCAGGCGTGGTTGTCACATCTTTGCCCAATACCTCGAAATGATAACGCTTGATTCTGCCACCATCGGCAATGTCGTAACTGAGCTTCGGCCACGGCTGCTTTCGCTTATAAGCTGCTTTCAAGTCCTGGCGGACTTTGAATTGGTACAGAAGTTTATCCAGGGCCGTATCAGGGATGTCCATTCGCCAAGGAGTTGACTGTACATCGTTTAACACCTGATTCCGTTCCCAGTCGAAAGACAGAATGGCGTCCCGGTTCGAACCCAGGCCACGTCGATGATATTGATATTCGAGAGGCTTTATTCCGCCATTGTCGTCGATTGTGAACAGGGTTTGTTCGGTGACAGAGCCAAGAAAATTGTTTGCCGACGCCGAGAGCAAATATTGATTTTCGTCCAGCTTTTCGAGCTTGCGTAGCCCTGTGGCCTGAATCGCCAGTCCCTTGAAGCTGGCGTCGTACTCAGCGCGGTACACCTTGGGTTCGGCGCCGGTATGACCGGCAACCAGAAGGCAGACCAAAATAAAAATTCCCTTAAATTGATGATAAATGGGCTTTAATCCTGTCGAATGCAACTTGTAAATCCATTGTGAGTCAATGACAATCGACTGCCTATGCACTTTGATTGATTTGTCGTCATAGTAACTGAGACCCGATTGTGGTCCAGTTTGTCTGAATATGTCCTGAATAACGATAGGTTAGATACACGGATGCCTGCTTTTAAATTCTTTGCCGCCATATTAATGGTTTTGTTGTGGACTATTCCTTCGGTCCTGGCTGTTGAAATGGACGACCTCTACGTTGCCGAGGTGTTGGTGCCGGTAGATAGCGAGAATCAACTGTATCGCGGTGCCAGAGAGGGTCTGATGGAGGTGTTGATCCGCGTTTCCGGGACCACCGCGGTCGAAAATACTCAAAGTCTGCGCGCGGCCCTGGCTAATGCAGAAAACTATTATTACCAGTACAGCTTTGATTCCACCGATGCCACGGTAGAAGTCGAGGAGGAAGAAGTGCCGGCCAGGCTGTTACGAATACACTTCGAACCCAGCGGCATCGCGAAGCTGCTACGCGATAATGGCTTTCCCGTCTGGGGCAGTAATCGGCCGACATTAATGGTATGGATAGCGGCGGATGATGGAATAGGCCGCCGTCTGGTTGCGGAGAACGACTCGAGTGAATTGAGCGAGGCTCTCGAAAGGCAGGCCCAACGCCGCGGACTACCGCTGCTTTATCCATTGCTGGACCTCGAAGATGAATCCAATTTATCGACCGGTGCGGTTTGGGGATTTTTCCTGGGTCGGATCGTCGAGGCATCCCGCCGTTATGACCCGGACAGTATCCTGACCGGCAGGGTTATGCGACGTGACGACGACAGTTGGTCGGCTCATTGGTCCTGGCGGATCGATCAGCAATGGGTCAGTATCGATAATACATCCCCTGACGTAGATTCTCTCGTTGCGCATGTAGTTGATCGAATGGCGGACGATCTCGTTTCGCGTTATGCCATCGGCTCTTCGAAAGCTCGCGTGTGGATGCGAATCGATGGTGTTGAAGGTCTTACAGATTACGTCAGAATCAGCCGTTACATTTCTGAACTCATGCCCGTAGTGGATAACCAACTAACTGAGGTAGATGGTACCGAGCTCTTGTTTCAACTGGATATTGAGGGTCAAAGCAATCAATTGGTCGAAATTATAGAGCTGGATAAGAAAATGGCGTTGATGAACCCAGGCGCAGTGGACCAGCAACGCACGTTACGCTATCGCTGGGTTGGGGAGTAAATAGATTGACTGCTATACAAAGGACCATGCTCCTTTTATCAGTTGTTATAGCCCTTGTATTGATCTGGCTATTGCGCCCCATACTGCTACCGTTCCTGGTTGGCCTTGGGCTTGCGTACCTGGGCGACCCGGTGGTGGACCGGCTGGAAAAATTGAATATCGGTCGGACATTGAGTGTGGTAATTGTATTTCTGGGATTACTCGTCCTGGTTGGTGTCCTCCTGCTGGTATTCGTGCCTATGCTGTTTCGGGAGGTCAGCGCACTGGTGCAGGGCATTCCCGCGTACGTCAATTGGCTTCAGGAAACTATCGGGCCGTTTTTGCGAGAGCATTTCGACGTTGATCCATTTGACATTGAGCTTGGCCAACTTCAGGCCCAGCTGGCACAAAACTGGCAGCAGGCGGGCGGGATTGCGGGCCGCGTGATTGCCCAGGTAACTCAATCTGGTCTGGCTCTGATTACCTGGACTGTAAACCTGGCTTTGATTCCGGTAGTGGCATTCTATCTGATGAGGGATTGGGACAGGGTGCTGGAAAATTTACACAGCCTGATTCCGAAGCACCTGGAAAGCACCATAGTCAAGTTGGTGAAGGAATGTGATGAAGTGATGAGCGCTTTTTTGCGTGGTCAGTTGTTGGTGATGTTGATACTCGGTGGTATTTATGCCGGCGGACTCTATGTGGTTGGATTGAACCTGGCCATATTAATTGGCATGTTGGCCGGGCTTGCCAGTATTGTTCCTTATCTTGGAGTTATTGTCGGCATCGTTGTTGCCGGTGTCGCGACATTCTTTCAATTTCAGGACCCGTTACCATTGATCTATGTAGTCATCGTTTTCGGCGTGGGCCAGATGTTGGAAGGCATGGTGTTAACGCCGTTGCTGGTGGGTGACAAAATCGGCTTGCATCCGGTTGGTGTTATATTCGCCGTCATGGCAGGTGGCCAGCTGTTCGGTTTCGTGGGTATTTTGCTGGCGTTGCCCGCAGCAGCGATGGTGATGGTATTTGCAAGGCACGCGCATCAAAGCTACAAATCCAGCGAACTGTACGAGTCATCGGCTGAATGAATTCCCGTGCCCGGCAACTGCCACTTGATATCAAATTACGTGACGATGCCACGTTCGCCAATTATGTGGGCGATGCGCCGGAACACTTGCACAGCGCCGGAAACTTTGTCTATGTATGGGGTGAGCAGGGCTCTGGCAGAACTCATTTGCTGCAAGCGGCTTGCCATCGTGCCTGGCAAACGCAGCAACCGGCCATGTACCTGTCCGGCCTGCAGCAGTATGAACCGGAGATTCTTCAGGACCTGGAAAGCAGGGCGCTTATCTGTCTTGACGATGTGCAGTCGGTCACCGGTGACCGTGAATGGGAGCTGGGGCTGTTCCATCTGATAAACGGGGTCCGGGACAACGGAAATCGACTGATCGTATCGGCTGACACGCCCGCGGGAAACCTGTCCATAATCCTTGAAGATCTGCGTTCGCGGTTGCTCAGTGCCGTGTCGGTTGAAACCAGCCGCTTGTCGGATGAACAAAAATTGATCGTACTCCAGCAACGTGCCAGAAACCGCGGATTTGATCTGAGTGAAGATGTTGGCAGATTCATTTTGAGTCGAACTGATCGTAACATGGGTAGCTTGATTAAAATGCTCGGAAAACTGGAGGTGGAAACGTTGGCACACCAGAAAAAGTTGACAATTCCCTTCGTCAAGCAAACGCTACATTTATAGTGACTTCCAACGGGACAATGAAAATTCTGTTCACGGGGGGCGGTTCGGCCGGCCACGTGACACCCAGTATTGCCCTGATCGAACACTTGCGGTCGGAAGGTTGGGACGTTGCATATATAGGTTCGAAGGCCGGCATTGAAAAAGAAATTATTTCACGCCTTGAGATTCCATACTTTAGTATACCAACGGGTAAGTTAAGGCGCTATTTCAGCTGGCAGAATTTTCTGGATCCATTTCTGGTTATCGCCGGAATGTTCAAGAGTCTGGTTATCTGTATGCGGGAACGCCCCAATGTTGTGTTCTCCAAAGGCGGCTTTGTAGCAGTACCTGTTGTGGTATCCGCATGGATTTGCCGTATACCGGTTATCTGCCATGAATCGGACGTGACGCCGGGGCTCGCCAATCGCCTGTGCTTTCCTTTTTGTCGACATATCTGCGTGAATTTCCCCCAGACGGCAGAACATTTACCCGGCGAGAAAGTGATTGTTTCCGGGACACCCGTTCGTGACGAAGTTATTAATGGCGACCCCGTGGCCGGCCGACGGGCACTCGGTTTGTCCGATGATAAACCAGTCCTGTTGGTTTTCGGGGGTAGTTTGGGTGCCCGGGCTATTAACGAAAGTGTCAGGGAGGCGCTACCGGCTTTACTGGAACAATTTCAGATAGTTCATGTTGTCGGTAACGGAAATGTTGCGGCGGAGCTGCAGAAAGAATCGAATTATCATCAATGCGAATATCTCTACGAAGGGTTCGGGGATGTCCTCGCCGCAGCGGATATAGTGATTTCCCGGGGCGGGGCCAATGCCATATACGAACTGCTGGTTGCACGAAAACCGCACATACTCATCCCGTTGTCGAATGCCTCCAGCCGTGGTGACCAGATTGTCAATGCCAACACGTTTGCCGCATCGGGGGTGAGCCTTGTGATCGTCGAGGAAGCGTTGAGTCGTGAGAAATTATTGGCGACCCTTGCCAGTGTTCGCGAGAATCAGGACACACTTGTGCGAAATATGGCCGCCTTCGAAATACGTGATAGTGTTAAAGTGATCACTGACCTGATCGAAGAAACCGCGAACAAGGGGAAATGAATGATGCATTACCGGATCATAATTGCAGGTTTGCTACTATTGCCGGCGTGTCTTCAGGCACAGGAACAGGTGGCGCTGGAATATCTGGAAAGTCATGCGGGGCAGTACCGGGAGCTCGCGCAAAAATTGTGGGACATTGCCGAGGTTGGCTATCAGGAAACCGAAAGTTCCGCATTGCTGCAGCAGCAGTTGACTGACGCGGGCTTTGAGGTATCGGCGGGTGTTGCGAATATTCCAACCGCTTTCGTGGCAAGTTATGGAGAAGGTAAGCCAGTGATTGGCATACTGGCTGAATTTGATGCCTTGCCGGGCATTTCGCAAGCTGCCAGTCCGGTTCGTGATGTGATCGAAGATAAATCTGCCGGCCATGCCTGTGGTCACCATTTGTTCGGCTCCGGTTCAACTGCGGCAGCAATAGCTGTCAAACAGTGGCTGGACGAGACGGGCCATGAGGGCACTGTTCGTCTCTACGGGACCCCTGCTGAAGAGGGCGGGTCCGGCAAGGTTTATATGGTTCGTGCAGGTTTGTTCGATGATGCAGACGTTGCCTTGCATTGGCATCCTTCCGATAAGAATGCCGCCAACCCTTCGACCAGCCTTGCGAACAAGTCAGCCAGGTTCAGCTTTACCGGTGTCTCCGCCCATGCGGCCGCCGCCCCTCATCGTGGCAGGTCAGCGCTGGATGGTGTGGAAGCCATGAATCATATGGTGAATATGCTCCGAGAACATATTCCTGAGACATCCCGCATTCACTATGTAATTACTGAAGGCGGATCTGCACCCAACGTCGTCCCGGATTTTGCGCAGGTCTATTACTATGTTCGTCACCCTGATGCGGATGTGCTCAAGACCATCTGGGATCGAGTGATGACGATTGCGCGTGCCGCTGCTGACGGTACCGGAACCCGGGTGGAGGCGGAAGTTATGCATGGCAATCACAGCCTGTTGCCGAACAAGACCCTGGCGCGGGTCATGCATAGAAATCTTTCCCGGGTAGGTGGGATAACCTGGAACGAAGAAGAACAGGAATTCGCCAGGACGCTGTTCGAGACCCTGAACGCCTCGGAAGATCTGTTGGGAACGGAATCTGAAATTGAACCCATGAACATGGTACGCGGCAAAGGGTCCACAGATGTGGGTGATGTCAGCTGGACGGTGCCTGTTACCGGCCTTAGAACTGCCACATGGGTTCCAGGTACGGCCGCTCACTCCTGGCAGGCAATCGCAGCAGGCGGTACATCGATCGGCGCAAAAGGGATGCACGTGGCTGCTAAAACCCTGGCATTGACTACCATCGAACTGATGCAGAGTCCCGACTTGATTGATGCGGCGACTCGAGAATTTAACGAGCGTCGCGGGGACGATTTCGAATACGAGGCACTCCTGGGCGACCGGGATCCACCCCTCGATTATCGGCGCTGATCTGACGAGAGGAGGCGGCATATGAACGAAGTAGTACGAGCGACCCGCGTGCGCAAACAGTACGGAGACTTTGAGGCGGTCAAGTCTGTGAGTTTCGATATTCAGGAGGGAACCATCGTGGGGCTCGTTGGGCCCAACGGAGCTGGCAAGACGACCACTCTCAAGGCAATTCTCGGTCTGATCAGCTTCGAGGGAGATCTCCGGGTCCTGGGGCGCGATCCGCGTCACGGTCGCCATGAGATTATGCGGGACGTGTGTTTTATTTCGGATGTGGGTGTGTTGCCCGGTTGGATGAAAGTCTCCGAAGCGATCGATTATGTAGAAGGCGTGCATCCAAATTTCAGCCGTGACCGGGCTGAGGCCCTGTTGCGGGAAACAGATATACCGGCACGCAAAAAGATCCGGCATCTGTCCAAGGGTATGGTCGCGTTGTTGCATCTCGCCCTGGTGATGGCCATAGATGTTCGTTTACTTGTCCTTGATGAACCTACGCTGGGGCTCGACATTCTTCATCGTAAATCCTTTTACGACCGATTGGCGACCGATCATTTCGATCACAAGACCAGTATTATCATCAGTACTCATCAGGTGGAAGAAGTCGAATCTCTGCTGACACATTTGCTGTTTATCGATAATGGCGAAATTGTTCTCGATAGCGCCATGGATGACCTGGCAGATCGGTATGCCGAGGTGCTTGTGAATCCCGAGCAGCTGGAAGCGGCACGGGCATTAAAACCTGTGGCCGAGAGAGAATTATCGGGCAAAAGAAGTATGACATTCGAAGGAGTTGAAAGGAGTCGCCTTGAGGCACTCGGTGAAGTTCATGTGCCGAGCGTGGTAGACCTGTTCGTGGCCAAGATGCAACGAGGTGAAGCATGAATCAGTTGCCGGTATTGTTAATACGTGAATTTCAGGAGCATCGGGGCGGCTTGTTCATTGTACCCTTGGTCGTTATTGGCTTTTTCCTTGTGATGCTGCTTTTAAGTATTATGACCAATCAGGTTAGCGGTCAGGTGGAAATCCGGTTCGGCGACGACACCAGGATCGATTCGGAAACCCGGGGCCTGTCTGGTGACCTTGATGCCCGGATTAATGGCCTGGCCAATGCAAGCCCTGAAGTAAGGCAGCAGATATATACCTCTGTCGCCAACAGGGTCAGTTCGCCCATGTTGTTGGTATTATGGATTGTGGTGTTCTTTTATCTCCTGGGTACCTTGTACGACGAGCGAAAAGATCGCAGCATCCTGTTCTTTAAGTCCATGCCGGTGTCCGACACCATGACTGTTCTCTCAAAATGGCTGACGGCCGCTTTTGTTGCGCCGGCTATATATCTCGTGGCAATTATAACGGTACAGGTCGTTTCCACAGCTGTGATCACCGTGGTTGCGATACTGAATTCTGTGGAGAACTGGGCGTTATTATGGGAGCCCGTCTCCTTACTCTCCCATTGGGGGAAGCTTGCCTTATATTTTCTGTTTGCCGCAGTATGGTGTTTGCCTTTTTTTGGCTGGATGCTGTTTGTATCCGCCTTTACTAAATCGTTACCTTTTCTTTGGGCGGTCGGCCTGCCTATTGCGATAATTGTCGTGGAATGGATGCTCGTTGGGGGTTCGACTGTCAGAGAGTGGATGGGGCAACATACGATCGGTATTGCATATAGTGATCATAAAGCGCTGCAACCCTCGGATATGCTCTCCCGGCTGATGAGCGTGGAGTTTGTGATCAGCCTGGGTGTTGGCCTGGCGCTTTTGTACGGTGCGGTCCGGATGCGGGCGCGAGGTGACGAGATTTAGCC
>JBBDSF010000057.1:0-1436 GCA_040905125.1 Pseudomonadales bacterium
CGGAGGATTTGCGGACACCCACAAACCAGATCCAGGAAATCAATACTTTAGGTCACTAGTGTCCGGTTAAATTGCTTACGCACATGCTAAACCCCAGTATCTACGCGGCTTTAAAGCCGATTTCATTTGGTGTCGATTTGAAACGCGATCCGTCAAATTGGTGTAGTTTTCCCCTTTTGCTTCTCTTGGGGACCGCCAATGAATGTCGGCAAAACGCTGTTCGCACAGATCATGGACTTTGTACCGTGGACGAGCTTCTCCCGCATAGTAGATCGCCACGCCGGAAATGCCGGAGTGCGCCGAATGACTTGTGCCGAGCAGTTTCGGGTGCTGGCCTTCGCGCAACTGACGTGGCGGGAAAGTCTGCGCGATATCGAAGCCACCCTGGGCGCCAATGCCAACAAACTCTATGCTATGGGTCTGCGTCACCGTGTGCACCGCTCCACCCTGGCGGATGCGAACGAGTTGCGGGATTGGCGCATCTGGTCGGATGTCGCCGCCTTGCTCATTCGCCGGGCTCGCAAACTTTACGCTGGCGAGGACCTGGGCCTGGATTTGAACAATACCGTCTACGCTCTGGATGCCAGCACCATCGACCTGTGCTTGAGCCTGTTCGACTGGGCGCCGTTCCGGACGACCAAGGCTGCCATCAAGCTGCACACCCTGCTGGACTTGCGTGACGCCATTCCTGCATTTATCCACGTCAGCGATGGCAAAATGCACGACGTCAAGGTATTGGACATCCTGCCGGTCGAGGCAGGGGCCTTCTACGTGATGGATCGGGGTTATCTGGACTTCGCCAGGCTTTACCAGATGCATCAGGCCGGAGCATTCTTCGTCACGCGTGCCAAGCGAGGCATGGATGCACGCCGCGTTTACTCGGCCAAGACCGACCGGACCACTGGTGTGATCTGCGACCAACGCATCATGCTGAACGGATTTTACACCAGCCAGCATTACCCCGAACACTTGCGCTGCATCCGGTTCAAAGATCCGGAGACGGGCAAGACGCTGGTGTTTCTGACCAACAATACAGTGCTGCCCGCTCTCACCATCGCCGCGCTTTACAAAAGCCGGTGGCAGGTCGAATTGTTCTTCAAGTGGATCAAGCAACACTTGCGCATCAAGAAATTTCTTGGCACCAGCGAGAACGCGGTAAAGACGCAAATCTGGTGCGCCGTGGCCGTCTATGTGTTGATCGCGATCATCAAGAAGGAGCTTCAACTCGAGGCCTCTCTCTACACTTTGCTACAGATTCTTTCCGTCAGCGTTTTCGAGAAAACCCCCATAAACAAGGCGTTTATAAACGTTACCGACAGACTCAACTTGGATGCCGACAGCAACCAATTGAATTTATTGAACTATTAACCGGACACTAGTGACTTTAGGTCATAAATTTACGTGGGTGTCCTTGTGAGCCTTTGTGAGCCTGCATG
>JBBDSF010000058.1:0-1431 GCA_040905125.1 Pseudomonadales bacterium
TACCGTACTCTTCCAGGGTCTTTACCAGGCTGGCCTCGGTATAGCGTGGGGGAGGTTCAGTGAAATGCTGCTCCGGACGGATTTTCAGAAGTTTTATGGTTTCTCCCTCTTTCAGCGGCGGCAAGGCCTTCGAATCCGCTTCCGCTTTTTGATCATCCTTGCCCTCCTCGTAGACGGCCAGAAAGCCCTTTTCAACCACCGTGGAACCCGATGCTCTGAACAGGTTGCCCTCACCGCAACCCAAATCCACTGAAACCGTGTCGATCAAGGCATTGCTCATCTGGCTGGCAACGGCCCGCTTCCAGATCAGTTCATACAGTTTGAACTGATCTGCCGTGAGCTTCGATTTGATGTCCTTTGGGACATGATTTACGGAGGTTGGGCGGATCGCCTCATGCGCTTCCTGTGCATTTTTGGATTTGGTCTTGAATTCCCTGGCACTGGCCGGCAGGTGATCCTCACCGTAGACCTTGGCAATATACTCACGCATCTCGCTGACCGCTTCTTTGGAAAGGGTTACAGAGTCCGTTCTCATATAGGTGATCAGACCAACTGCGCCTTCGCCGATATCGACACCTTCATATAACTGTTGGGCTGTGCGCATCGCCCGTTGCGCTGTAAACCCGAGTTTTCTGACTGCCTCCTGCTGCATTGTGGAGGTAATAAACGGCGGAGATGGCTGTCGCTTCCGCTGCTTTTTTTCAATCTTGCTGACAATGACTTCGCCCTTGGCCCTGTCCACCAGTTCAGTCTTTGCGGATTCCGCCGAATCGGTATCAGTTATGCTGAACTGCTTCAGCTTTTCACCTTTGTATACAGTCAGTTTTGAAGAGAAATTCTGCTTCTTGTGGGTGAGATCGGCTTCGATCGTCCAGTATTCGCGTTTTTTGAATTTTTCAATCTCTTCTTCACGCTCGACTATCATCCGTAATGCCGGGCTTTGCACACGACCGGCGGACAGGCCCCGGCGTATCTTCTTCCATAACAACGGTGAGAGATTAAATCCCACCAGGTAATCCAGGGCGCGTCTTGCCTGTTGTGCATTGATTAAATCAATGGATAAATCACGTGGATGCTTGATCGCATCCTGGATTGCAGATTTTGTCACCTCGTGAAAGACGACCCGTTTTACTTCCTTACCCTTGAGCGCATTTCGCTCGTTTAATAATTCGTAAAGATGCCACGAGATCGCTTCACCTTCGCGATCCGGGTCAGTCGCCAGGTAGAGGATATCGGCCTTCTTTACTGCCTTCGCTATCGCATCGACAGATTTTGAATTCTTTTCGATGATCTGGTAGTGCATTTCAAAATCCTTCTCCGTGTCCACCGCGCCGGTCTTGGGCAGCAGATCCCGGACATGACCATAGGAGGCCATAACCGCATATCCATCGCCGAGATAACGGGTCAAGGTCTTTGCCTTGGCGGGTGATT
>JBBDSF010000059.1:0-1428 GCA_040905125.1 Pseudomonadales bacterium
CTGGGCGGGCTCGTCATACAAAGGCAGGTTGGAATGAATGGGTATGTTGGCATCCTTCAACTGCAGGTGGCAGGGTTGATCTTCTTCATGGTAAGTATTGGTCAGATACACGGATGACAGCTTGTCGAATGTAATCTTGCCATCCGGCTTCGGATATTCAATGGGTTTGGCTTCGCTGGCGAGTTTAATATGTTCATGGTCCGGAACAGGGTCCGACAGGGTGAACGGCAGCCGGCCGCGACAGATTGTCTGATCCAGAAATGCGAACGCCGAACCCATAAAGACGCCGACCTTGTGCATGGCAGGAACGATGTTGCGAGAACTGTACAATTCCTGGTAGAGCCATGATTTCTTGTAGGCTTCGACGTAGCTTGTCAGGTCTTCCTTGCCCTCAGACCCGGACGCTACAGCATTATAAACCGACTCTGCCGCCAGCATGCCTGATTTCATGGCCGTGTGTGTGCCTTTGATCTTTACGAAATTCAGGAAACCCGCATCGTCGCCGACCATGAGACCCCCCGGCATGGTCAGCTTTGGTAAAGCCTGAAACCCGCCCTTGACGATGGCCCTTGCGCCATAGGCTACTCGTTTACCGCCTTCAAGATATTCCTTGATGAGGGGGTGCATCTTGAATCGCTGGAATTCATCGAAAGGACTCAGATACGGGTTCTCGTATGACAGGTCGATGATGAGGCCGACCGACACCTGGTTGTCCTCCAGGTGATATAAAAAGGAGCCGCCCGCGGGTGTTCCCGGGGCATGTCCCAATGGCCAGCCGACACCGTGGACGACTTTGCCTGGTGTATGCTTGTCCGGATCGATATCCCAGATCTCCTTTAGACCTATTGCGTAATGTTGGGTATCGGAGTCCTTGTCCAGTTCGAATCTGTCGATCAACTGCTTGCCAAGATGTCCGCGACAACCTTCAGCGAATATGGTGTATTTGCCATGGAGTTCGTAACCGGGCTGGAAGGAGGACTTTTGCTCTCCGGCGGCATTAATACCCAGATCGCCTGTCGCCACGCCTTTAACCGCTCCGTCTTCGTGGTACAGCACTTCGCTGGCGGGAAAGCCCGGAAATACCATCACGCCCAACTCTTCGGCTTGCTCTCCCAGCCAACGGCAAAGATTGGCAAGACTCGTGACGTAGTTGCCTTTGTTATGGGTTGCGCCGGGAATCAAAAAACCGGGCACTTTAATGCTGCGATTGTCGTCTACAAGATAGTAGACCGTGTCCTCGGTAACGGGGTTATTAAGCGGTGCGCCCATTTGCTTCCAATCCGGAAACAGCTCATTTAAGGCCGTGGGTTCGACAACGGCACCGGAGAGGATGTGCGCACCGATTTCGGAACCCTTTTCGACGAGACAAACTGAATATTCTTCGCCCGCCTCCTGGGCCATTTGAGCAAACTTGATGGCCGTCGCCAG
>JBBDSF010000060.1:0-1427 GCA_040905125.1 Pseudomonadales bacterium
ATGTCCACCAACGTTCGCAACTTTGACCTCTGGATACGCAATGACTTTAAAGAGTTAAATACGGAGCTGGAGGAGCTCTACTTCGTACAGTCGGATCGGGCTAATGTCGCCGGCATTGGCAATGCGATCAAAGAGCGTATTCTGACGGAAGGCGGACGCCACATCAGCGCCCTGCTCCGGGAAGGCAATACGGATCAGGGTTTCGATCGCGGCTTTGACCTGTTGGGCAATGTTGGCCTTTATATGGCGGCCTGCGCGCGCCACGGGGCCATGGATCAAGCGGACAGTGCAGCGCCGACGCGGGAGCAGACAGAAGCGTCCGCATTGGCCATGCAGCTCGGTGCTTCACTCGGCGTCTCGCCAAGATTTGCTACCAGTCATCTCACGACGCACAATCGAGCCGTTAACGGTTACTACAAAAGTTTCACGTCGCTACGCGACGAATATATTTTCACCGACTACAATGCTCGCGGCATTCTGGCCTACAAACGTGCCGCCGATGCCTTGTTGCGCATCCTGCCGCTCGGTATCTCGCATCCGGTCGCCTACGACCAACTCGTCGTGGCACGTGATGCGCTGAAGGATGTTGCGCGTTTCAATGCCGAGCTGTTTGAGCAACTGGATACAGATCGATTCTTTTATTGCGTCAGGCCTTATTTCAAACCCCACCGGGTGGGCCAGCATATCTATCGCGGCGCCAATGCCGGCGACTTTGCCGGCATCAATGTCGTCGACTTGCTGCTGGGACTGTGCCGTGCCGATCAGGCCTACTACTCTCAGCTATTGGTGGACAAATTCCTGTATATGATGCCCGAAGATCAGCAACTGCTGCGCGATTGCATGCGCAGACGCAGTCTGATGGATGAATTTATAGACTATGATAGTGAGGCGCACAAAACAGACTGGCATCAAACCAACCTGCGTATATTTATAGAAGTATGCGACGCACATGGTGAAACCGCGGCACAACATCATGACGAGCTGGTCAAAAAATTTATTGTTGGACCGGCCGAGGATCTGGACGAGCAGTACACCGAAGACCTGACAGCCAGTGGCCCGCCGCTACCGGTACTATTGAGAGCACTGGAAAAACTACGGGACCTGCGCATGGCCAATCCCAGATCGGATATCACCACGCGCCACGCGGATCTGGATACGCTTCGCCAACGATTAGCTTGACCACCGGCGCACGACAAAACAACACGCAAGAGGTATTCGATGGGGGTCCCGGAAGCGTCAGATTTCGAACAATACGATGCGGAAGACCCGCTCGCTCATTTCCGGGAGCGCTTTATCCTGCCAGAAGATACGATTTATCTAAACGGCAACTCATTGGGTCCGCCGCCAAGGCAAACACGTTCCAGATTGCTGGACGTCTTCGATAATCAATGGAGTACCGATCTCAGCAGAAGCTGGAATACCCACCA
>JBBDSF010000061.1:0-1417 GCA_040905125.1 Pseudomonadales bacterium
GTTATGCGGAGCACCAAGCTGTAATGCCATGGGATGAAAAATGTTGAGTAGGTGCCAGGTCGCTGCGGTAGCTGCCCTCCTCATCGGATGTGGAGCCGAGACCACCGAAACGGCATTGAATGTAAGGATCGACACCCTCCCCGGTGGTGTCGTAGTAACACACAACTCTGGGACAGAGCTGTGGAATGATGCCGACCGCTGGTCTGTTGTTAAGGACCTGAGCATTGGAATTGCAGATGGGCCGAGCGAATACGTATTTGGAAATATCGGCCCGGTTGCAGTCGACTCATCTGGACGTATCTGGGTGACGGATCGGACTGTTCCAGAAGTCAGGGTCTTCTCACCCAATGGGTCCCACCTACGGACTATTGGGCGGTCGGGTGCGGGGCCGGGTGAGTTTCGGAGCGTAGGCGGGCTATATTTCAGCCAGACCGGAGAATTGTGGATCGAAGATACTACACTCCGCCGGATCGAGATATTTGACACCACAGGTACCCGGGTGCAGGGAATTGCTACGAATGATATAGCACTTAGGACCTCGGCAGAAGCGGCATGGGCAGCTCCGGATACTCTTTACCGCGTGCTGCCTAGGCAGCGGGGCGGCAGGACCTACACGGCCCCAAATGGAATTTCCATGACCATTGGGATAGGACAGGCCGTAGTCCGTTATTACTGGAATGGTGATGACTTAGTTCCGGTTGACACAGTCGATTTGCCAGATGCGCGCGCCACCCCAATTCTATACGAGGTTATGGGTCAAGATGGCCCAAGAACGTCTCCGCTTCCACATGCCGATGTGGCTGATGTAGAAATCGGGCCTTCGGGTGACGTTTGGGTGACGGCTGGGAAAGGTGAGTACAGGGTGCTTCGCCAACTGGTCAACGGGGATACGCTGCGCATTCTTAGCCGGGAGATCACGCCCGTGCCACTGCCCGATAGCATTAGCAAGATCGTTCGGACCAGGATGGCGCAGGGTACGGTGCTTGGAGAGGCCTCTCCTCCAGAAGCATTTCCGGTGATCAGTTCGCTACACCCAGCGCAGGACGGAACTTTATGGGTTAGACGGCGAGTTGGAGTGGACTCCTATCTGTTCGAGGTGTTTGACGCAGAAGGGCGCTTCCTCGGATCTCCCAGATTTGACGATAGCATCGATCTCCAACGCTTTCGAGTTCAGGTTGTAGGGAGGGATGCGCTCTACGGAACCGTTCGTGATGAGATGGGCGTTGAACGGGTACTCCGGCTACGAGTAAAGAAGCCGTGATGTTCGCTGTACAAACCAATGAATAGAAACTCCGCATAACAGGCGTTTGCAACAGTCACGCAGCCAGGGGCTTACGTAGCCTGAACATGGGGCCGTAAGGACCACGAATTGACCACACGCGCGAGGCGGGGCGTGCAGTTGAAACGCAGGATGTTA
>JBBDSF010000062.1:0-1416 GCA_040905125.1 Pseudomonadales bacterium
TCAGTATTACCCGGCTGGACAACGGGCTTTGCGAACTGAACTTCGACAATGGCGACGGCTCGGTCAATGTGTTCAACCGGCAGACGGTCAATGAACTTTCACAGGCTCTGGATCACCTCGAAAAATCCGAAGGTATTACCGGATTACTGGTAACAAGTGGTAAGAATGTATTTATCGTTGGAGCGGATATCACGGAGTTTACCCACGCATTTTCCGGTGACCAGACTGCGGTGCGGGGTCACATGTGGCCTAACAACGAAAACTTTAACCGTTTGGAAGCGCTGCCATTTCCCGTCGTCGTCGCCATTAATGGTTATGCTCTGGGCGGCGGCTTCGAATTCTGCCTGGCCTGTGACTTCCGGGTCATGTCTTCTGCCGCGGTTGCCGGTTTCCCGGAAGTAAGCCTGGGACTGATACCGGGATGGGGTGGTACGGCACGCACCCCGCGTCTGGCGGGATTTGAGAAAGGTGTACAGTGGGTTGCTCAGGGCGCGCATCAAAATGCGGATACGGCGCTCAATGATGGTCTGGTTGATGCAGTCGCGTCCCCGGAGACGTTACGGGACGACGCTTTGGCGTTGTTGGAGGACGCTATTGCCGGCAAGCGCGAATACCAATCTGGCCGCAAGCGTAAACTGGCACCTCTGGATATCGATAATGCCGACTTATCGGAGCAAAGTGAAGCTGCTCTGAAGCAGCTCACGAAACAGTTTGGCCCCCACTACCCTGCCCACCGGGTGGCTGTGGAGGTCATCACCAAAGCTGCTTCCATGGTCCGTGATGATGCCCTGGAGGCCGAGTTTGACGCCTTTATCGGGCTCGCCCAGTCCCCGGAGGGACGGGCGCTCGTGGGCAACTTCCTCAATGATCAGTATATGAACGGTGTGGCAAAAAAATATGCCTCCAGTGCGACAGTGAAGACTCGTCGGGCCGGTGTTCTTGGTGCAGGAATCATGGGCGGTGGTATTGCCTGGCAGAACGCGTACAAAGGTATTCCATCGGTCATGAAGGATATTGACCAGCAGGCACTGGATCAGGGCATGGAAGAAGCCAGGGGGCTGTTGGCCCGGCAAACCTCCCGGGGGCGACTCAGCGAGGAGCAGGCAGAGTCCATACTCAACGATATTCAGCCGACACTGGAATATGAACCCCTGGCGGACGTCGATCTGGTGATCGAGGCAGTGGTAGAAAAAGAAGCGGTCAAGAAGACGGTATTGTCAGAGGTCGAAGCATTGGTGGAGGATGACACACTGCTGGCTTCCAACACATCTTCTATATCCATCTCCGGACTTGCGTCCGCTCTGCAGCGTCCCGAAAATTTCTGCGGAATCCACTTTTTCAATCCTGTCCATGCGATGCCGCTGGTTGAAGTCGTAAGAGGTGACAAGACAGTAGACGAGACGGTAGCACGGGCCG
>JBBDSF010000063.1:0-1415 GCA_040905125.1 Pseudomonadales bacterium
AGCAGCATCTGTAACGTGACGCTGGCGGATGTGGCCATGTACTTCTATGAAACGGACTTGCATCCAACCCTGGATGACGAGGTGCCGACGACAGCGCGCGATCGTGCGCTTGCCGACGAGGAAGCCTTCGGCAGCAATATCGATACCATGCATCAGCATATGTCCACCTTCGTCATCGGCTTCGGTATCGAAGGAAGCTTTACGGACGAGGATATTCCCCAGGACTTTACGCAGTCGTTCGACTGGGGCGACCCGACAACAAGCATAGCCAAGATCGACGATCTGCGCCATGCCGCGCTGAACGGGCGGGGTGGCTATCTGAGCGCCGCGAATCCAACCGAGTTGAAAGAAGCCCTTGAGGCGGCCTTTGAAGAATTCGCAACGGCATCGGGAACAGCCAGCGCGGTCAGCTTCAACTCACAGGAGATCACCCAGGGCTCACTGGTATTCCGTGCGTTTTATAATGTTCGTGAAAGTACCGGTGATCTGATCGCGCAGACATTCGACGAAACCGGGCAGATAACAGGTACGGTGTGGAGTTCCGCTGAACAACTGGATGAGCAGAACTTCGATACAGGGCGGGAAATCGTCACCTACGATCCCCTGAATCATCGCGGCGTACCGTTTCGACCCTGTCCGCCTGACCCGGACGGCGTTGATCCGGCGGACGGTTGTAACGAAAATTTGAACGACAGTATCACTGCGGAGCAGTTCAACCAGCTTGTTGAATTTGACGACGGGACGGAAACCCAGCAGGTTACCGAACGGGTCAACTATTTCCGGGGCGATGCATCCAATGAACGGCCATCGGGCAACTTCCGGGAACGGCCGGCAGAGAAAGGCAGGCTTGGGGATATCGTCAATGCCTCGCCTATATTTGTGGGTGCGCCCGAGCAATTGCGGCGGAACAACGAACCGTTTCCGCAAGATGAAGACTTGTATGCCAACTTTCAGGATGAATTCGTCGGTCGCCAGGAGATCATCTATGTTGCCGCGAATGACGGCATGTTTCATGGTTTCGATGCCGAGACGGGCCGCGAAGAAATTGCGTTTGTACCGAATGCATCCATACTGGATACCTTCAACAACAAGATTCCGGAGCTGTTGAATTTCAATTATACGCACAAGTACTTTGTAGACCTGACGCCGGCCTTAAACGATGTGTTTATGGATACGCTGGGTGGCTCCAGTCCGGACTGGGTGACCATGGCAATTGGCGGCTTTGGTGCCGGTGGTAAAGGTTACTTTGCTTTCAATGGCACGGATCCGACCCAGTTTAAGGAGTCGACTGCTACAGATCTGGTTCTGTGGGAATTTACCGACGATGACGATACTTACCCGACGGACAGCACCGGTGCGCCGCTGACAGAGACGGACGCGGACGGCAACGAGGTTCAGCGCCAGGACCTGCAAAC
>JBBDSF010000064.1:0-8394 GCA_040905125.1 Pseudomonadales bacterium
AAAGGCGATACCACTACTGACTTTATCGAACGGGTAGCGCCTGATCGAACACGTCAGTTGAATCGAGAAGAGCTTATCGAGGCTGGTATTGCCATCGCCATGGAATCCCGGATACGTCGCAGGGCCTCGGCAAAGGTATTGCAGACGATTCCAGGTGGCTGGCGTAACTCGCATATGCCCCCTGAGCAGGTTGCGTTTCTCTATGGAGAAGAAGAGGTCAAGATAGCCTATCGAAGCCGTCGGGATGGCAGGTTTGTTGTGACAGCGGATGACAACGAATATAACGTTGCTGTGTTCGATGCGGGCAAGGGGACGGCTGAGCTCGAGATAGAAGGCCGACGCGTCAGCTACTTCGTTGCGGCGCAAGAGAGCCGTTGGTTTGTACATGGCCCGGCAGGCGACATAGAGCTCCTCGAACGTTCCCGGTTCCCTAAGCTTGGCAGCCAGGCATTGTCGGGTGGTATGACTGCGCCCATGCCGGGAAGCGTGATCGCGACCTGTGTGAAAGCGGGAGACACGGTGGACAAAGGTCAGCTCCTGGTTATTCTCGAAGCCATGAAAATGGAACACCGAATTACCGCACCGGCTGCGGGCAAGATCACCGAATTACATGTAGCCGAGGGTGAGCAAGTGGCTAATGGCGCATTACTGGTTGTTGTCGATGAAGGGCGGGAGGAATCATGACAGATACCGAGGCTACGCTATACGAGGTGCGACAGGGCGCCGCGTGGATTACGCTTGACAGGCCAGAGGCTCGTAATGCGCTGTCCGCAATACTGGTCAATGAACTTTACAATCACATTTCTGTTGCTAACAGGAATGACAAGGTGCGTTGTATTGTTATTACCGGAACGGATCCTGCCTTTTGTAGCGGCGCGGATCTTAAAAGTCCGCCAGGCCAGGCGATAGATGGCGGGGGCCGGTCCGTACCCTATGCGGACGCATTACAGGCGATAGTGGATAGTGACAAACCGGTCATTGTTGCCGTCAACGGTTCCGCTTTTGCCGGTGGCCTTGGCCTGGTTGGCGCGGCAGATATTGCTGTGGCGGTTGAAGACGCGCAATTCAGTTTTAGTGAAGTCCGTATTGGTGTCATCCCGGCTGTCATATCGGTTGTTTGTCTCCCCAAGCTTGGCACGCACCATGGTATGAGATTGTTTTTAACGGGTGAACGGTTCACCGGTGGCCAGGCTGTCGAGTATGGATTCGTTCATAAGGCGGTGCCAAAGGCGGAGCTTTTATCCACCGTGCAAGCAGAGATCGATGCCATTAATCTGGGTGGACCGAACGCCATTGTAGAGTGTAAAAAGCTTGTGCGTCGAATTCCGCAACTGTCGATGAGTGAGGCTTTCGAAGAAGCCGGTACATGGAGTATGAAGTTGTTTCAGTCAGAGGAGGGCGCCGAGGGTATGGCGGCCTTCCGGGAGAAACGCAAACCCGCATGGGTGCCGGATGACGATTAGCGCCCCGGCGGTGTCCTGATCAAGGAGAAGATGATGAGTGAAGTGCTACGAGTCGCAAACTGTAGTGGTTTTTACGGTGATCGTCTGTCGGCAGCGAAGGAAATGGTGGAAGGCGGTCCCATTGACGTGTTGACCGGCGACTATCTCGCTGAATTAACCATGACGATTTTATACAACCAGCGCCAGAGTCGCGGTGAAGATACCGGCTACGTGGGTACGTTTTTGAAACAGATTCGGGAGGTAGCCGAAACCTGTGCGGATCGGGGTATTAAAGTTGTATCCAACGCGGGTGGCCTGAATCCGAAGTCCATGGCGGCGGAAGTGGAAAAAATTCTCGATGAGCTGGGTGTGGCGCTGAAGGTTGCCTGGATCGATGGTGACGATTTGACTGACGACATGGAGCGGTTGCAGAAAGAAGGGGAGGCGTTCGTTAATCTGGATAAAGGTATTCCGCTGGCCGAGTCAGGTAACGAGTGCGTGACCGCCAACGTCTATTTCGGTGCCTGGGGGATCAAGGAAGCGCTCGATCAGGGTGCGGACATCGTCATTTGCCCGCGCGTCACTGATGCCGCTGTCGTGATTGGTCCCGCCGCCTGGAAATTCGGCTGGCAACGAAACGATTATGACGCGCTGGCCGGCGCGCTGGCAGCCGGCCACATTATCGAATGTGGAGCGCAGTGTTGCGGTGGTAATTATTCCTTTATTGAAGAGGTGCCCGACTTTCGCCGGGTCGGCTATCCCATTGCCGAAATAGAGCCAGATGGTAATTTTACCATCACCAAACATCCCGGTACCGGCGGTCTTGTGTCAACGGGTACGGTAACGGCACAGCTATTATATGAAATTTCGAGCCCTGCCTATGTCAATCCTGATGTCATCGCGCATTTCGATACCATGAAGATCGAACAGGACGGCGAGGATCGAGTTCGGGTCACGGGTTGCCGGGGCAGTAGTCCGCCGCGTTCTCACAAAGTTTGTATCAACACCTTTGGGGGTTACCGTAACGGGTGTGAGATATTACTGACGGGTCTGGATATTGAACGCAAGGCGGAGATCTTCACGGAGACGTTTTTCGATAATGTGGGTGGTCGCGATCAGTTTGATGAAGTGGACATTGAACTGATTCGAAGCGACAAGGAAGATCCCGATACCAACGAGGAAGCCTTCGCTTCGCTGCGCATCAATGTGAAGTCACGCGATCCTGACAAGGTGGGACGCGTTTTCTCCGCGAAAGTGGTAGAACTCGGTCTTGCCAATATACCGGGCTATACCGGGCGTGGCGGCAACGTCAACGAGGGAGGCGCGGTCATCGTGTATTGGCCGGCATTGATACACAGCAAGCATGTAGTGGAGAAGGTTCACTTTGGAGGTACCGTCACTGACGTATTGCCCACCCAACAACTCGATCTGGAAGAAATTTATTATCAGCAGGAGCCGGTCAAGCTGCCCAAAGCCCCCGCGGGTAACGAGATCAAGATGCCGTTCGGGCGCTTGTTCGGTACCCGCTCGGGGGACAAGGGAGGATGTGCCAACTGCGGTGTATGGGCCCGGACCGACAAGGCGTACGGTTTCCTGTACGAATATCTCACCGTTGAGGAATTTAAAAGATTACTCCCGGACATGGCGGAATATGAGATCGATCGTTATGAGCTGCCCAATTTGCGCGCACTGAATTTTTATATTCACGGGGTTTTGGGTGACGGCGTCTCGTCTAACAACCGTATTGACAAGCAAGCCAAGTCCCTTGGCGAATATCTACGTGCCAAATATATCCACGTACCTCAGGCGCTCGTCGATGAAATGACAGGGTGAGGCAAGTCAGTTGGACGGCCATTGCCTTGCGCGGGGAACCAGGGTGTCAGCTGCTCGGCCTTTTCGGTACACTGACTGCCTGTTGACTGCTGTCAAAACCCTGGAGTACTAACCCTGGACCTGCAACAAGATCGGCTCCAACTGATACTGAATAATTTACCGGCCCTGGTGGCTATCCTGGATGGCCAGGCGGTTTACCGTTTTGCCAACTGGCAACATACGTCCTGGTTTAGTCTGGAACCCGAGGCGCTGGTGAGCCGCCCGGCTGCCGAGGTGATGGGCGAGAGCGCCTGGGCATTGTTGCATGATGCGTACAAGCGGGCACTTGCCGGTGAAACCGCGAGCTACACCGGAATGGTCCCTTTTTTGCATGGTGGTGAAAGGTTCGTCCAGGCCACGGCCATGGCCCTTCAGACTGGTGACGGCAATACTGACAGCGTATTGGTGCTGTGTACCGATCTGACGGAACTGGTGAGGGTCCGGCGCGAGCTCGACGAGTCGAGCGTTCGCAGCCAGACGATTCTGGATACCGCCGTGGACAGTATCGTTACCATCGACGAAAACGGCATCGTTCAATCGT
Source organism: Pseudomonadales bacterium (assembly GCA_040905125.1). GTDB lineage: Bacteria > Pseudomonadota > Gammaproteobacteria > Pseudomonadales > Azotimanducaceae > JBBDSF01. Next base: position 3,856 of record JBBDSF010000064.1, read on the forward strand.
GCAATACGAGCACCGAGAGATTGTTCGGGTATACTGCCGAGGAAATGGTCGGCAACAACGTCAATATGTTGATGCCGCCGAAATACGCCGCCGAGCATGACGAATACCTTGGGCATTACCTGAGAACCGGGGAGAAGCGCATTATTGGTATCGGCCGGGAAGTGACTGCCAGGCGTAAGGATGGCAGCGAATTCCCTATACATCTGGCCGTAGGGGAGTTTATTGAACAGGGACGTCACTATTTCACTGGCTTTGTCCGGGATATGACGCTTCAAAAGGAAGCGGAACGAAGTGCGCGCGCTCATCTGGAACAACTCGCGCATGTGAGCCGACTCAATGCCATCGACAACCTTGCTTCGGGCCTGTCTCACGAGGTCAATCAGCCGTTGACAGCCATTGTGACCATGTCCCAGGCATTGCTGCGGAGTTTGCGGGCGGGTAAAAATGACCCGGCGAGGCTGGAGGACACGTTGGAGCGAATCGTGCAACAGGGTGCCCGCGCCAACGCTGTCGTACAACAGATGCGCGAGCATGCTCGACGGGACACATCGGTGGAGCAGTCACCGCATCACCTGGATGAGATAATTGTTGGTGTGTTGAAGCTGCTGGAATATGAAATCAATCAACATCACATCGACGTGTGGACAGAGCTGGAAACCGCCGGAAAACCGATAGTGATCAATCGCATTCAGATCGAACAGGTATTGCTGAACCTGGTTCAGAATGCCGTGCATGCCATGACTGAGGTAAGCGGAGAACGGGCACTGACTGTTAGCAGCAGACTGTCAGTAGATAAAAGTCCGTGGGTGGAAGTTCTCGTTAGTGACACCGGCGTTGGCTTGCCAACCGAGAGGGAGGCGGAGGTTTTCGATCCCTTTTTTACCACCAAGGAACAGGGAATGGGCCAGGGCCTCGCCATCAGTCGCTCAATCATAGAATCTCATGGGGGCTTTTTGGTCGGCGGCAACAACAACGCCGGAGGAGCGCTGTTCAAATTTACCCTGCCTGCTGACGGCGTTAGTGAGGGATCCGATGGCTGAACTGTTACCGGGTTCGGTGGTCTACCTTGTAGATGATGATGAAGCAGTTCGGCACGGCCTTGGCATGTTGCTCGAAACTGTTGGACACGAGGTAAGAGCTTTCGGGTCCGCAGACGATTTTTTGGCAAACTATGAGGCGGACAGACCGGCTTGCCTGATTCTCGATATACGTATGCCGTCAGTCAGCGGTCTGGAGCTGCAGGAAGTCCTGGCTGAACGCGGTCTCCATCCGCCTATTATTTTTTTGACGGGGTACGGGAATGTACCGGCCGCGGTCAAGGCGTTGAAAGGCGGGGCCATCGATTTCTTTCAGAAGCCCGTCGACGATGAGCAATTGCTATTGGATCGCGTGCAAGAGGCCCTGCAGCTGGATGTAGCCTCCCGGGGTGAAGCAAGCAAACGCGCTGAAGCCCGGACGTTACTGGACCAACTGACTCCGCGGGAGACCCAGGTGATGGAACTCATGTGTCAGGGTAAGGCCAACAAGGTCATTGCCGCCGAGCTCGAAATCAGTGAACGGACCGTTGAACTCCATCGAGCCCATCTGATGAAAAAGCTGGGCATTCGCTCGATTCCGGACTTGATCAGGCTCAAGGAACAACAGGACGCGGGGCTTTGAATCACCGGCACCTGATTTGCGTCATATAAATGCAACCGGAAACCCGACAGTATACCAACCTGAATGTTTCGCTTTAGATGCCAATGAATTCTAACCAGCCACCCACCGTGTTTATCGTCGATGACGACGATGCCATCCGATTCGCCATCAGCATGTTGGTCGAAACCTGTGGCTGGAAGGCCCGCACCTACGCAACGGCGGAAGAATTTGTCGAAACGCAGGGAGAGACAAGGGAGCCCGGATGCCTGGTCCTGGACCTGAACATGCCGGGGACCACAGGTGCGGATCTGCTGGAACAAACACCGCCCTGGCTCCCGGTCATCGTGATTACGGGCTATGCCGACAGTCCGCTCGCCGAGCGGGCCCGGCGGGCGGGAGCCCGCGCGGTGCTGAAAAAACCCTTCAGTGATGAGCTTCTTCTCGGTCACATTCGCCAGGCACTGGAGTTGACTACGTAGAAGTCCGTATATCCGCTCAGTTTCGATCGTTCTAAAGTCTGCTTATATCGTCACCGCTGCAGAGATTGCGTCGCGATGACGACAAGCATCAGACTCTGGAGATCGAAAATGACCACATCCTGTATTGACAATGAAAAGACTCACTCCGTTCATGATTGTAACCACTGTTCCGTGCGCTCACATTGTCTGGCGGCCGGCGTAGACGGTGAGCACTTCGATGAGTTTGAAGCCAGTCGTTTCGACCTGCGGGTGCTGCGCAAGGGGCACCATTTGTTTCGTGCCGGTGAGCCGTTCGGGGCGCTGTTTATCGTCCGTTCAGGTGCTGTGAAGACAGCGGTCGTCAGTCAGGACGGCGAGGAACAGGTAACAGGATTTTATCTGCCAGGGGAAATCTTCGGACTGGACGGTATCGACTCGGGGGAATATTCCAGCAACGCGATTGCGCTGGAGACCTGCAGTGTTTGCCTTTATTCCTTCGATAAACTGATATCTCTCGCCCAGAAATCAGCGCGGCTGCAACGTCAGCTCTGGCAACAGGCAAGCCGTGAGATTGGTACGCGGCAAAAGATGTTGATGACAATGGGTCACAGAAGTGCCGAGGCACGTATGGCTGAATTTCTGCTTGGGTTGGCGTCCCGTTTTAAGGCAATCGGTTACTCCGCGACCAATTTTCATCTACCCATGAGCCGTCAGGACATTGCCGATTACCTGGGCATGAGTGTCGAGACGGTTTGCCGAGTGCTTACCCGGTTTCAGAAACAAGGGAGAATCCAACGAGCGCAACGAGAAATCAAACTCGTCAACGTCGAGGCTTTGCTGGCATTGAGCATGAGCGCCTCCGACTTGCCTGACCCCTTGCCATTGGGCACAAGACAGACAGCGTCCAGCCAGCGTTCCAATAGTTATGCAGCCGTCGGTCGCTAATAACGTGGCAGTCAACCTGCCTTTTCGTGACAGAGCGACGGCGGGGGTACCTTTGTCGGCTCAACTTGGTGCGTACTGCAATCGTTCGGATGTTATTGTACTGGGCTTGCCCCGTGGTGGCGTACCCGTTGCCAAAACGGTGGCTGAGGAGTTGGGCGTGTGTCTTGGTTGGCTTGCTGTGCAAAAGATACGTTTGCCGGGTTTCAGGCCACCGATTGGGGCCCTTGCCGACGGCGGCGTAGAAGTGTGGTGTATGGACCGATTGAGAGGATTGCTGCCTGGTCACGCAGTTGTACTGAAGGCCATGGCCAAAGCCAGGGATGAGCTTGAAGGTCTCAAACATTCATACGGCGGCGATCACAGTCACGCTGATCTGACCGGACGTTGCGTCATTATAGTCGATGACGGCATCGAAACAGGCACCACCATGCGCGCAGCGATAAAGACAGTGCTCGCAAGAGGTGCTGCATCTGTCATCGTGGCAGTCCCGGCGGCACCGACGGAAGTGGTGAATACCTTGCGAGGTGAGTGCGATGAGGTTATCTGCCTGACCATGCCGCAGCCGTTCCATGATCTCGGCCAATACTACCTCGACCACGCATATCCCGGTTCTTGCTGAAACGCCCGCAGGTCGCTGCTATACTCTGCGCCCTTAAACAGGTGTGACTGACGCCTGATCGTCGGAAAAGGGCCCATTCATGTCGCGATACGAATTCAATGAAATTGAGAAGAAATGGCAGCGTCACTGGGAAGAGCAAAAAACCTTCCACGCTCCACATGAACCCGATGCCAGCAAGCCGAAATTTTATATACTGGATATGTTTCCTTATCCCAGTGGCGTCGGCTTACATGTGGGACACCCCCTTGGATACATCGCGACCGACATAGTCGCGCGCTACAAGCGGATGCGGGGTCATAATGTGCTGCACCCGATCGGCTTCGATGCGTTCGGTTTGCCCGCCGAGCAGTATGCGGTAGAACATGGGGTGCACCCGCGTGAGACCACTGAAGACAATATTGCGAACATGCTTCGCCAGCTTAAGGACATTGGCCTCAGTTACGACTGGGATCGGTTGTTGGCGACTACGGATCCCGACTATTTCAAGTGGACTCAGTGGATCTTTCTTCAGCTTTACAACAGCTGGTTCGATGAAAGCGAACAAAAGGCCAAACCGATCGACACCTTGATGGAGAAGTTCAGGGCGGAAGATTCGGGCTGGAGTAACCTGAGTGGCATAGAACAGGACCGAATCCTCGATCAGTATCGGCTCGCCTATATTGACGAAGTGCCCGTTAACTGGTGTCCGGGACTCGGTACGGTGCTTGCCAATGAAGAAGTGACCAATGAAGGTCGCAGTGAACGGGGTAATTATCCTGTGTACAAACGTCCCATGCGGCAATGGATGTTGCGTATCACCGCCTATGCCGAACGGTTGGAGCAGGAACTTGAACGGGTGGACTGGCCGGATGCGATCAAGACCATGCAGCGGAACTGGAT
>JBBDSF010000065.1:0-1379 GCA_040905125.1 Pseudomonadales bacterium
CTTTCCGAGGTAGCAATATGATCATTAAACAGTAAATAGCCGACATCTCCGCCGATTGTCGGGATGGTTGACACATTCTGGACCGGACTGGAGCTAATGACCGCAGACACCATGATAACCTCCCGTTCTGTCCCATCCCGGTCCCGTACCTCAAAGCTATGTGATTCACCAGCCATTTCCGGGAAGAGGCCTGCATTAATGGTATTGGTTATGGTATCGATATCTCCACCACTGAATAAATCCACACCATCAACAGACAGGATTTCCGCCCCCCGTTCCAGACCGGCAGCGGTTGCCGGCGTCCCCGGCTCAGTATAGGCAATGACTGCCAGACTGGGCAGGTGCGCCTCTGACGGGATGAATTGTGCACCATAACCGGCCGAGACACCCGATTGTGAGAACGCGAGCCACTCATCCGTTGGCATGGAAAAATGAAACTGGTCCCTAAAGTTACCAGATGGAGTCAGGGCGAATGTCCGCAACAGATCGAAATAGTCCGGCGTCGAATACAAGGCCGGATCGCGGTCCACGATTTCGTCATACCAGAGATAGGTATCGTTACTGTAGGAACGCAGAAAGTTATTCTCATCCGTGGCTGTGCCCTGCACATCGTCGGAGCCTGGGACCGCACAATGTCCCTGGAACATGCTCGCGGGCAAAAACACACCCGGGGTCCAGCCGTTATCACTGTCACCGTTACCGTTGTCAGATGTATTGCCCCCGTTCCCCATGCCGGCAGGAGGATTGGCACTGCCATCACCGCCTCCACCACAAGCAATCAACATGGATATTAGCAGGATGCCCCATAAGGTCGACCACAACACAGACCAAACTGATCCCGAAGTGTAATGCCCCATATGCTTCAATCCCCCCCGCACCCGTATTACCTGTGTAGATATAGATATTTATACTTGGAAAAGTCCCTAAAAGGAATCTTGAATTCAACTCGTAAGTGCAACTCAACATTGTCGGTTAGAGGGCAAGCTGCGGTAGTATCGTGGCTTTTCTCACCGCCAAGCAAGAGGAGCACACATGAGAGGCTACACACAGCTTACCCAGGAGGAACGATATCAGATTTATGCGCTCAAGAAAGCCGGTCATAGTCAGGCTGAGATTGCCGAGGTTCTTGGCCGTGACCCGGGGACGATTAGCCGGGAACTGCGGCGGAATCGAGGCTTGAAGGGCTATCGTCCACAGCAGGCCCACGATTTGGCGTTGTCGCGGCGTGACGGCAAAGCCCAGGCGCGCATCGGCAGCCAGGTATGGCAGCAAGTCAAGGCACTGCTCCGGAAGGAATGGAGTCCGGAACAGATTGCCGGCCGGGTCGCGATGGAACAAGGGGTGTCGATCAGTCATGAGTGGATCTACCAGTACATTTA
>JBBDSF010000066.1:0-2750 GCA_040905125.1 Pseudomonadales bacterium
TTCAGATATCTCGCATCAAATTGACATTTGCCCTGATGCGGCATATGCTCAGGCATAGGCTAGGTAATGGGGGCTGGCGTGAACTCGGAACGGCGAGTCAAGCTATTCAAAAATGGACGCAATCAGGCAGTGCGGATTCCACGTGAATTCGAATTGCCGGGTGACGATGCCATTATGCACAAGGACGGTGATCGACTGATTATTGAACCCGCTCAATCAAAATCTCTACTCGCGGTTTTAGCGGAGCTCAGTCCCATTGAGGAAGACTTTCCACCGATCGATGAACTCCCTCTCGATCCTGTCGAGCTTTAATGCGCTTTCTGCTGGACACGAACATCATTTCGGACATGGTTCGCAACCCGCAGGGCCAGGTTGTACAAAATATTCGCAAGGTTGGCGAAGCAGAAATCTGCACAAGCATTATCGTCGCGGCCGAACTGCGCTACGGGGCATTCAAAAAAGGATCACCACGTCTGACGGCTCAGCTCGAAACAGTATTGGGCGTGCTTGAAGTACTACCCCTGGAGTCACCCGCTGATGCCGTCTACGGCCAGATACGCACTCGCCTTGAACGATCGGGCCAACCCATAGGCGCCAACGATCTCTTGATAGCAGCACAGGCCATTGCTCTCGATTGCACGATCGTCACGAATAATGAGCGTGAATTCTCTCGGATCGAAGGTCTTGCTTGCGAAAACTGGCTGAAGTAACGGAATATTACTGAAACTGTGCGAGGAATCTCAGATCGTTTTCCAGGTAGAGGCGCAGGTCGTCGACGCCGTAGCGGAGCATGGCGAGCCGATCAGGGCCCATGCCGAAGGCGAAGCCGGTGAATGTTTCGCTGTCAATGTTCGAGTACTCGAGAACCCTGGGGTGCACCATGCCGCAGCCGGCGACTTCGAGCCAGCCGGTATTACTGCAGACGCGGCAACCCTCGCCCGCACAGTGCACGCATTGGACGTCCACTTCCGCTGACGGTTCTGTAAAGGGGAAGTAGGAGGGTCGAAAGCGGACTTCCAGGTCTCTCTCGAAAAATACTTGCAGGAATTCCACCAGTGTGCCTTTCAGATCGGCGAAGCTGGATTCTGTATCGATCAGCAGACCTTCTACTTGATGGAACATGGGCAGATGGGATGGATCCGGCGGATCGACCCGATAGACGCGTCCGGGACAGATGACGCGAAAAGGTGGTTGCCGATCTTCCATGACACGGACCTGCACCGGCGACGTATGTGTGCGCAGCAGCAGGTTCGGGGTGAAGTAAAAAGTGTCGTGCATGGCCCGGGCGGGATGGTGCGGCGGAATATTCAGTGCCTCGAAGTTGTGATAGTCGTCTTCTATTTCCGGGCCTTCGACGACATCGTAACCGACGTTGCGAAAGCATTGTTCGATTCGTCGCAGCGTAATGGTGATGGGATGAAGCGCGCCGACATCCGCATCGCGACCGGGCAGGGTCACGTCAACGGCTTCCGAGGCAAGTTTCACATCGAGGTCCGATTGTTCAAACGCCACCTTGCGTTCGGCAATGGCATCCTGAACCGCCTGTTTGGCTTTGTTGATCTCGGCACCGGCTGCCGGGCGCTCTTCTGCGGAGAGTTTGCCGAGCCCCTTGAGCAATTCCGTCAGCTCACCCTTTTTGCCGAGATAGTGTACCCGTACCTTCTCGAGCGCCGCGACATCCTCTGCACTTTGCACAGCCTGGAGGGCAGTTTCTTTTACTTTGTCGGGATTGGACATCTGGTCGGGTTCAAGTTACGAGTTACGAGTATGCCACGGTATTCTTAGGCTCGCTATTCAGTCCGTCATCCCGGACGCCGTCATCCCGGAATTCTGCGAAGCAGAATATCCGGGATCCACGAGCCCGGTAACCATGGGTCCCGGATCGTGCCTTCGGCACGTCCGGGATGACGGCGTTCGGGATGACGGCATGGAATGTGCTGCTAACCCTGTCACGCCGCGGCGCTTTCGCTTGCCTTGGCCTTTTCCGCCAGGGCTGCAAATGCCTCTTTTTCGTGTACAGCGAGGTCGGCAAGCATCTTGCGGTCGACTTCAATATTCTGTTTTCTGAGGCCGTCGATCAATCGGCTGTACGAGATGCCATGTTCCCGCGCGGCTGCGTTAATCCGTTGGATCCACAGGCCCCGAAACACACGCTTACGTTGTTTACGGTCCCGGTACGCGTACTGACCGGCCTTGGTAACAGCCTGTTTGGCGGTACGATAGGTGCGGCTCCGGGAACCATAATATCCCTTGGCCTGCTTGAGGATTTTCTTGTGACGACTATGGGCCGTTACGCCCCGTTTGACTCTTGACATGGTTTCAATCCTTTAAAAAAAGCAGTTGCGAGTTTCGAGTTGCGAGAAAAAGCAGCTTCGAGCACGGTACCTTGGGAATCGATCTGGCCGCGAGGCTCGAACGTTTTCCGTTGAGCTTTACTCGTGGCTCGTCGCTTTCTATCAGTCTCCCAACAATCGGCGAACGAGTGGCAGATCCGAGGCGGAGACGTCCTCCATTTTGCGCAGCTGCCGTTTTCGCTTGGTCGGCTTTTTGGTCAGGATATGACTTCTGAAGGATTGTCGGTGCTTGTAGCCTTTTGCAGTTTTCTTGAACCGCTTGGCCGCACCACTGGTGGTCTTTAGCTTGGGCATTGTGTTACTCCGCATTCAATGAGGTTCAGTGACTTTGTTTTGTTTACACTGAACACTCTGGTTAATAAAGGTTTTGTACCTGAGGTGGTTTTAGTTACGAGT
>JBBDSF010000066.1:2850-6022 GCA_040905125.1 Pseudomonadales bacterium
CAGTATATCAGATTCAGGCCGCTCGTCCTTTTCTGTCCACATTGGCGGCCAGCAGGGCGGAAAATTCATCCATGTCCATCACGCCGAGGTCATCGCCATTGCGGGCGCGTACCGCGACCTGATGGTTTTCTACCTCCCGGTCACCCACGACCAGGAGATATGGGACCTTCTGGATTGTGTGCTCGCGGATTTTAAAGCCGATCTTTTCGTTTCTCAAGTCCAGATCGACTCGAAATCCCTTTTTGCTCAAGAAGTTATGCACTTCCTGACAATAATCAGCCTGATGATCGGTGATATTGAGGACCACAGCCTGTACGGGCGCCAGCCAGGGCGGCAGTTCACCGGCAAATTCCTCAATAAGAATGCCGATAAAGCGCTCGAATGAACCCAGCATGGCCCGATGCAGCATCACCGGGGCCTGACGGCTGCCATCTTCGGCAACATATTGGGCGTCCAGACGGCCGGGCATGGAGAAATCCACCTGCATGGTCCCGCATTGCCAGACACGGCCGAGACAGTCTTTCAGGGAGAATTCGATCTTCGGTCCATAGAAGGCGCCTTCGCCGGGCGACCACTCGAACTCCTGGCCTCGGGCATTGAGCGCTGTTTCGAGGGCCCCCTCAGAGCGGTCCCACACTTCATCGGACCCTACACGCTCTTCCGGCGGCGGGCGAGTCGCCAGCTTGACGATAATGTCGTTAAAGCCGAAATCCGCGTAGACCTGGTAGAGGATATCGATGAATCGGATCACCTCATCCTGAAGCTGATCTTCGGTACAGAATATATGTGCGTCGTCCTGGACAAAGGCACGCACGCGCATGGTGCCCTGCAGGGTCCCTGACGCTTCGTTGCGGTGGCACTTACCGAATTCGGCCAGGCGCAGTGGCAGGTCGCGGTAGCTCTTCAGGCCCTGGTTGTAGACCTGAACGTGACACGGGCAATTCATGGGTTTGATGGCATAAAGCCGACTGTCGGTCTCAACGGAGAACATACCATCGCCAAACTTGTCCCCGTGGCCGGATTTCTCCCACAGGGACATGTCCACGACTTCGGGGGTATTAATTTCCTGATAGCCGTTGGCGTTCTGGACATCGCGGATGTACTGCTCGATAACCTGCCAGATCTGCCAGCCCTTCGGGTGCCAGAAGACCATGCCGGGGGCTTCTTCCTGGACATGGAACAGATCGAGTTTCTTGCCCAGTTTGCGGTGGTCTCGCTTTTCGGCCTCTTCAAGCCGGTGTAGATATTGTTTCAGGGACTTTTTGTCCGCCCAGCAGGTGCCGTAGATTCGCTGCAACATCTCGTTGCGGGAGTCGCCTCGCCAGTATGCGCCGGCCACCTTGGTCAATTTGAATGCCTGCAATTTGCCGGTACTGGGCACATGAGGTCCGCGGCACAGGTCGATGAAATCACCCTGCTGGTAGAAAGACAGATCCTCCCCGGATGGAATGTCTTCGATGATCCTGACCTTGTACTCCTCCCCCATCTGTTTGAACAGCTTGATGGCTTCGTCCCTGGACATCAGCGAACGCTGTACTGGCAGGTCCTGTTTCGCCAGTTCTTCCATCTTTTTTTCGATCTTCTCCAGATCTTCCGGGGTAAACGGGCGCTCGTAGGCAAAGTCGTAGTAGAAGCCGTCTTCGATGACGGGACCGATGGTGACCTGGGCGGACGGAAATAACGCCTGTACAGCCTGGGCCATCAGGTGTGCGCAAGAATGGCGCAGGACTTCGAGCCCGTCCTCATCCTTCGGCGTGACGATGGAAACCCGGGCATCTTTATCGACGACACAGGAGGTATCGACGACCTGATCCTCCAGCTTGCCGGCAACCGCTGCCCTGGCAAGACCGGAGCCGATAGATTCCGCGATTTGATGAACAGAGACGGGCTGCTCAAATTGTTTTTGACTACCGTCGGGCAGGGTAATTGTTGGCATGTTAATCCTCGCTTTCAGTGGTGACCCCTACCAAAGGCCACTTGGGTTACAAGTTTCGAGTTGCGAGTTACGAGTTGCGAGACAAGCAACTACGAGCTTCAGGCAACGAGTCCTGCATCGAGGCAAGACTCTTACCCATACGCTTTCGAGATACCGCGGACCGTTTCTCGTAACTCGTAACTCGCAACTCGTCGCTCTCGCGTAGCGACTGGTAGGAACGCTCGGATTTGAACCGAGGACCTCCGCCTTGTCGAGGCGGCGCTCTAACCAACTGAGCTACGCTCCTGTATGTTTTACTCGCTGTCTATTCCTGATGGCCAAACCGCCGATTCATACGAAGAACGACGCTGGTTTGCCCGTTTCAGGAAGGCGCGTAATTTACCCGATTTACCGAGCCTTGTCGACAGTCTCGGGGCGCTCGCCGTTACCAGGATATTGCGGGGTTACAGCCGGAACTATGTAGACCACTACACAAATGGATTCAGCACATCGACACCCAATCCCTTGAAGTCATCAACATTTCGTGTGACCAGTACAAGATCGCAAACAAGTGCTGTTGCTGCAATCTGTTTGTCGATTGCATTTTCATGGCCGGGTACCCGTAGCACCCCCCAAACCTGCGCCTCTACTGCTGTGAAGTCGAGGATATTGTCCGCGTACACCCTGATAATATTCTCCAACCAGACGTCAAGGCGTCGGGCTTGCTGACGGTCACCTCGATGGTCTACAAGTGCCACCCCTCGACGTAGCTCACCAATGGTAATCACACTGACAAACAGTGGTGCATTTTCACGTTCAGCGCGCTCGAAAAACGCAATAACACCACTATTTGCGTTTCGGGACTTTCTTAACTCACTGACCACATTGGTATCAATCAAAAACATCCCGGACGTCGCCCCCTTGTCTTCTTTCAAAGTCTTGGTCGGAGCCGACGTCAGGGATTGATTTCAAGGCCTCGGCAAAAGACTTTTTCTCTGGATCCAGTAAAGCAGAACGCAGAAGCCGGCGATGTTCTTCCTCCACGCTGACACCGTGCCGGCCTGCACGGGCTTTGAGCGCCTTTACCACCGCGCCGTCGATATTACGGACTAGCAGATTTGCCATGCTTGTCTCCATCATGCCGATTTTCCTCAACAAAGAAATGATATCATTGATATCAATACCGCGCCATGGTAACTGCGATCCCGAGCGACTCTGTCATCTGTCATCCCGAGCGACTCTGTCATCTGTCATCCC
>JBBDSF010000066.1:6122-8166 GCA_040905125.1 Pseudomonadales bacterium
GACTTTCTTCTCCCGTCGCCATCGTTTGATTTGCTTCTCGCGTTCGATTGCGCTCATTACATCATTGGTTTCTTCTGCATAGATCAGCTTCTTTAAGCGATATTTAGCACTGAAGCCACGTATGTCTCCGTTTTTATGTTCGTTGATTCGACGAAGCAGGTTATTGGTCACACCGATATAAAGGGTTGAATGGTTTTGGTTGGTGATGATGTAAACCCAGTAGCTCATTTGGGTAGTTTGAACGGGAATGGCCAGTCCGTAGTATTGGTGGTTTGCTTAATTTGGTGTGAGTTTTTGCTGTTTTATTGGTTGGGACCTGGCCCGGTGTAGTGTCGTCCCGAGCCGACGCGTTAGTGTCGTCCCGAGCGAAGCCGAGGGATCTCGGGGCGAGATTTCTCCGCTCCGGTCGAAATGACAGTGAGGTGCGGCCCTTGGGCCCTTCGGGTCCTTCGGTCGAAATGACAGGGGGACGCCTGCGGGCCCGCAGGCGAGATTTCTCCATTCCGGTCTGCGGCCCTTGGGCCCCTTGGGTCTCCAGTCGAAACGACACGGCAGTGTCGTCCCGAGCCCTTCGACTGCGCTCGGGGCAGGCTTCGCCGAGGGATCACAAACGTCAGGTGGTGGTGACAAACTGCTGGCGCAATTCTTCGATCTGGTCGCGGCAGTGGGCGGCTTCTTCGAATTCCAGTTGTTTGGCGTGCTCGAACATTTTCTTTTCGAGGTTGAGAATTTCCTTTTCGAGATCTTCCTGGCTGAGAATGGAAGGACGGTACTGGCCTTTTTTGTCGGCGACCCTGCTTCGTTTGGCGCGGGCGGAAGTCTCATGGGCCCCTTCCAGGATGTCGGTAACGTGGCGTTTGATGCCGATGGGCGTGATATTGTTGGCTTCGTTGTACGCCACCTGCTTTTCACGGCGGCGGTCTGTCTCGTCGATGGCGCGTTGCATGGAGTCGGTGATCCGATCCGCATACATGATCGCGCGGCCGGAGAGATTTCTGGCCGCCCGGCCGATGGTTTGAATCAGTGAGCGATCGGAGCGTAAATAGCCTTCCTTGTCTGCATCCAGAATGGCCACCAGGGATACCTCGGGCATGTCCAGGCCTTCACGAAGCAGATTGATACCCACCAGCACATCGAATTCGCCCATGCGTAAGTCGCGAATAATTTCCATGCGTTCCACGGTGTCGATATCCGAGTGCAGATAGCGCACCTTGATGCCGTTTTCATCGAGATATTCCGTCAGGTCCTCGGCCATGCGTTTGGTCAGCGTGGTGACCAGCACGCGTTCCTCTTTTTCGACGCGAATGGTGATTTCCGAGAGCAGGTCATCGACCTGGCTCTGTGCCGGTCGAACTTCCAGTTGCGGGTCCACAAGGCCTGTGGGGCGGACGACCTGATCGACAATCTGGCCTGATCGTTCCCGCTCATAAGGCCCGGGCGTCGCGGAGACATAGATGGCCTGGGGCGCCAGCTTCTCCCACTCATCGAAGCGCAAGGGCCTGTTGTCCAGCGCCGAGGGCAGGCGGAAGCCATATTCCACCAGTGTTTCCTTGCGTGAGCGGTCACCCTTGTACATGGCGCCCAGTTGCGGAATACCCACGTGGGATTCATCCATAATCAGCAAGGCATCATCAGGCAGATAATCATACAGGGTGGGTGGCGCTTCACCGGCGCCGCGACCCGACAGATAGCGTGAATAATTCTCGATACCATTGCAGTAACCGAGTTCACGGATCATTTCCAGATCGTAACGGGTACGTTGCTCGAGGCGTTGCGCCTCAACGAGCTTGTTATTTTCCCGAAGTTGCTGTAACCGATCGTGAAGTTCGTCGCGAATCTGGTCCAGCGCGTTGTCGATCGTCTCTCGCGGCGTGACATAGTGAGATTTCGGGAAAATGGTGACCCGCGGCACCCGGCGCAGCACTTCGCCGGTCAACGGATCGAACAAGGCCAGATCCTCGATCTCGTCGTCGAACAATTCCACACGGATGGCATCCTTGTCCGATTCTGCCGGGAATATGTCGATCACGTCACCGCGCACACG
>JBBDSF010000067.1:0-1354 GCA_040905125.1 Pseudomonadales bacterium
CCAACGATTCGACGAACGATTGCGAGACATCCATCCAGTCGATGTCCGGATACGCGGCCAGGTGCGCATTGAAGTTTCCGACCGCACCGTTGAATTTGCCCAGCATCCCGGTCTGTTCGAGTTGCGTCCGTTGCCGCTGCAGTCGGTGTGCAAAGATAGCGATTTCCTTGCCCAGGGTCGTGGGAGAAGCGGCCTGGCCGTGGGTGCGGGCGAGCATGGGCTGGTCGGCATATTGTTTTGCCAGTTCTGCCAGCCGTGTCAGTAGTTCGCCCGACAGCGGGATAATCTGTTCGATGTTTGCATCATGCAGCATCATGGCATGACAAAGGTTGTTGATGTCTTCCGAGGTACAGGCGAAGTGCAGGAATTCTGATACAGCGGCCAGTTCCGGGTTACCGGCAAAGCGGTCTTTCAGAAAATATTCCACGGCCTTGACGTCGTGGTTGGTGGTTTTCTCTATCCCCTTGACGGCGCTCGCATCCTCGACAGAAAAATCCTTGATAATGGTCTCAAGGATCTGATTGGCGGCCGGGCTGAGGGCGGGGACCTCGGGGATGTCTTTCAGTGCCGCCATGGTTTGCAGCCAGCGGATTTCAACGATGACGCGGTAACGGATCAGGCCGTATTCACTGAATATTTCGCGTAAGGTTTCGGTCTTGTTGCCGTAACGGCCATCTACCGGCGAGATGGCGGTAAGTGAGTTCAGATCCATTGAGTTTTTCCTTTGGTCTTGTTATCGTCTGTCATGGGCAGGGACTGGGTTGTTCAAAGTTAAGCGAATCGATTTTTTTCAGGATTTCGTCCGGTAATTGTACGTCAATACTGGCGATATTGCTCCTGAGTTGTGCAAGGGAGGTGGCGCCGATAATGGCGCTGGTGAGGAACGGGCGCGACAGGATAAAGGCCAGTGCCATTTGCGCCGGATCCAGGCCATGTTCACGCGCAAGGCCGACATATTTTTCCGTCATTTTAATCCCGTTGCTGTTGAGATAACGCTTGTAGGTGTCATACAGGCTGAGCCGGGCATTCTCAGGTCGCTGGTTGTTGATATATTTACCGGTCAGCACCCCGAAGGCGAGTGGAGAATAGGCGAGCAATCCCACATTTTCGCGCAGCGCGATCTCGGACATCCCGATCTCAAACAGGCGGTTGAGGAGGTTATACGGGTTCTGGACGGACACGATGCGTGCAAGTGTATTGCGCTCGGCCACGCGTAGATATTCCAGCAGGCCCCAGGGGGTTTCATTGCTGACGCCGATGTACCGGATTTTACCGGCAGAAACCATGGCGTCCAGTGCTTCCAGGGTCTCTGCAATCGGGGTGCCGTCCTTGTCCGGGATGTGGGTGTAGTGTA
>JBBDSF010000068.1:0-1347 GCA_040905125.1 Pseudomonadales bacterium
GCGCCCAGCGGGCGCACAAACTATGGATGTAACAATACATCCTTTCCACACCACAGGCTTGGGACTGACGTGAATAAGAAGGTATAATGATCTGACGAACTGGTAACAGGATTCCACACCTCTCAGGACAGATCCTTACTTTTATTTCAACTATTCAGGATAATCGATTGATGCTTGTTTTTCGTGGCGAACCCGCCCTCTCCGCCTTTCGGGTAGACAAAAAACTCGTCTCCCTGCAGGAGATCTGTCCCGGACTGCAGGCGATTGAGACGGAATTTATCTATTTCGCCGACGCGGTTTCTGCCCTGAGCACAGAAGATACCGGTAAACTGGAATCGCTTCTGCATGGCCGTTTTGACGAGGAGAACACACCGGGAACCTCGTTGCAATTACTGGTGGTGCCCCGCCCCGGCACCATCTCGCCCTGGTCGAGCAAGGCCACCGACATTGTTCATCATTGCGGGCTGAATCACATCAACCGGGTGGAACGGGGCATCCTCTGGCGGCTGAGCCTTGCCGAAGGGACCGCGCTTGAGGCGAAGACACTCGCCGGGATCAAGGCACTGATCCATGACCGCATGACCCAGGTCGTGCTGGAGGACATTACACAGGCCGACAGTCTGTTCAAAACCGGCCGGCCAAAACCTTACCGTGAGATCGATGTACTGCATCAGGGCAATGCCGCACTCAGCGAGGCCAATACGGCCATGGGGCTGGCACTGTCTGACGATGAGATCGAGTACCTCAGCGCGGCCTTCAAAGAACTCGGGCGCAACCCGACCGATGTAGAGCTGATGATGTTTGCCCAGGCCAACTCAGAGCATTGTCGTCATAAGATATTCAATTCGAGCTGGACCATCGATGGTAATGAGATGCCGGCTACCCTGTTCGGCATGATCCGGACCACCCATGAACAAAATCCGGGCCGGGTATTGTCCGCCTATAAAGATAACGCGGCCGTGATGAAAGGTTATGATGCCTCGCGTTTCTTTCCGGACCCGGCAAACCATAGCTACCATTATCATCCGGAGTCAGTGAATATCCTGATGAAGGTGGAGACCCATAACCACCCGACCGGGATCTCGCCTTACCCGGGTGCGGCCACGGGTTCGGGTGGTGAGATCCGGGATGAGGCGGCGACCGGTACCGGGGCCAAGCCCAAGGCCGGCATGACCGGGTTTGCGGTCTCCAACCTGAAACTGCCCGGCGCGGTCAATCCCTGGGAGGTCGACCACGGGAAACCGGATCGCATTGTCAGTGCGCTGGATATCATGCTTGAAGGGCCCATCGGCGCGGCATCGTTTAATAATGAATTCGGTCGCCCTGCCCTGTGCGGATATTTTCGCA
>JBBDSF010000069.1:0-7957 GCA_040905125.1 Pseudomonadales bacterium
ATGATCTGATGGTCTGGCTTTCCGTCGGTGTTGCGCTACCGATGACATTCTTGTCTACCCCGATTGTGACGCTGCTTTTTGGCGATGCTTTTGCAGCTTCTGGAGCCGTATTGGCAATTCATATATGGGCGTCGGTTTTTGTGTTTCTAGGCGTTGCCAGTAGCAAATGGTTTTTGGCTGAGAATCGTCAGATCTTGAGTTTTCAGCGGACCATCATGGGTGCAATTGTGAACGTGATATTGAACGTCCTCTTGATTCCTGAATTTGGACCCATTGGTGCGGCTGTTGCGACAGTAGCTTCCTATGCTGTAGCCGCCTTTATTTTCGATGCTGCTCAAAGAGAAACCAGGAAAATGTTCTGGATGAAAATAAAAGCGATGAATTTCAAGGCATCGCTGAAGAGAAGTTCGGCAATATCATGGTAGCAATTCGCCATCCTCTATTTGAGTAGTGTGTTAGAAATGATAAAGAAGCATATTCCGACATCTATAAAACGTTTAATCAAAAGATTCATTTCTTGTGCGACGTGGGACCAGTGGCTGGTGCGCTCCTGGTCACAGGAAGGCGAAGATCAAATCCTTCGCAGGATTTTTGAGCGTGAGCCGGCTGGGTTCTATATTGACATTGGCGCTCATCATCCAAAGCGATTTTCAAATACCTATCTGTTTTATAGGCGTGGGTGGCGGGGTATTAACATTGACGCGATGCCTGGCTCGATGAAAGTCTTCAATAAGGTGCGGCCCAGAGATGTCAATCTGGAAATAGCTGTTGGTGTAGAAGAAGGTGAGCTAGATTACTATGTCTTCAACGAACCAGCATTGAATGGATTCTCTAAAGAGCTCTCTCTTGAA
Source organism: Pseudomonadales bacterium (assembly GCA_040905125.1). Classification (GTDB taxonomy): domain Bacteria; phylum Pseudomonadota; class Gammaproteobacteria; order Pseudomonadales; family Azotimanducaceae; genus JBBDSF01. The sequence continues at coordinate 852 of JBBDSF010000069.1, forward strand.
AGGCACGGTGCTGCGTCGACCTATAAAGTTAAAGAAGTGATAAAAATAAATCTGATTCCGTTATCATCTATATTAGATCGGTATTTGCCCAAAGATCAGATTATCAATTTCATGTCGGTAGATGTCGAAGGTCTCGATTTGGATGTTCTTAAGTCAAATGACTGGGTTAAATATCGGCCAAAGTTTGTGCTTTCGGAAATTTTGGAAAGCAGTTTGCATGAGATTGAGCAAAGCGAAATAGGGCAATTTATGAACGATGCGGGATATCGTCTTTACGCTAAGTGTGTAAACACTGTGTTTTTTAAGGAAGCCAATCAGAAGTGAAAAACTACAACCTCCGCGCCTGCACCCTCGTCACCGGCGGCGCCGGCTTTCTCGGTTCGCACCTTTGCGAACGCCTGCTAGCCGACGGCCATGACGTGATCTGCCTGGACAACTTCTTCACCGGCACCAAGGACAACATCGCCCATCTGCTCGACAACCCGCACTTTGAGCTGATGCGTCACGATGTCACCTTTCCACTCTATGTCGAAGTGGATGAAATCTACAACCTGGCCTGTCCAGCCTCCCCTGTCCATTATCAGCACGACCCGGTGCAGACCACAAAGACCAGCGTTCACGGCGCAATCAACATGCTGGGGCTGGCAAAGCGCACCGGGGCGAAGATCTTCCAGGCTTCCACTAGCGAGGTCTACGGGGATCCAGAAGTCCATCCGCAGCCGGAAAGCTACTGGGGCAAGGTGAATCCCATCGGCTCTCGCTCTTGTTACGATGAAGGAAAACGGTGTGCTGAGACGCTGTTTTTCGACTATCGGCGCCAGCATGGAATGGATATCAAAGTCGCGCGGATTTTTAACACCTATGGGCCGCGCATGCACCCCAACGACGGGCGGGTGGTTTCAAACTTCATCGTCCAGGCACTACGCAATGAATCGATCACGTTGTACGGCGACGGAACGCAGACCCGGTCGTTCTGCTACGTTGACGACTTGGTCGATGGCTTCATAAAGCTGATGCAGATGCCTGAGGATTTTACCGGTCCCGTTAATCTCGGTAATCCCGGCGAATTTACGATGATCGAACTGGCAGAGAAGGTAAAAGACCTTATTGGTTCGAGCTCTGAGCTGGTGCATGAACCTCTTCCCGCTGACGACCCTAAACAACGCCAGCCGGATATTACTCTGGCCAAAGAGGCGATGGGGTGGAAACCTACGGTGTCGTTGCAAAATGGCCTAAAGCCGACAATCGAGTATTTCGAAAAGTTGTTAAGGGAATGACTGTGCTAACGTTTCTGCGTAAGAAACAACTGCGCTCGTCATCGGAGGACCTGGTCACCGATCACTTCGAGCCACCCGCCCCGTTGCGAACAGCAGTGCTCTTCCTTGTCTTCAACCGCCCCGACACGACCGCGCAGGTCTTCGAAGCTATCCGTAAGGCAAAGCCGCCGCGCCTTTATGTTGCTGCGGATGGTCCGCGTGGGGATCGAGAAGGCGAGGTAGAGCGCGTTAACAAGGTTCGTGAGATTGCTACGGCCGTGGATTGGCCTTGTGAGGTGAAGACTCTGTTCCGTGATGAGAACCTGGGTTGCAAGGCCGCTGTCAGTGGTGCAATTACTTGGTTTTTCGAGCATGAGGAGCAGGGGATCATTCTTGAGGATGACTGTGTGCCGAACAAAGATTTCTTTCCCTACTGCGAATGGGCACTGAATGAATTTAGGGATGTCCCCGAGGTCTGGCATATAAACGGGAACAACTTCGGTGCGGCAACAGCATTGTATGGCGGGAATTCAATAAGTTTCTGTAGCCTAGGGCAAGTATGGGGTTGGGCGACTTGGGCTAATCGCTGGAAAAATGCACAGATGAATCCTTTCTATTTGTCTGAGAGGGTTGATGAGTTATTTAAGAACTGGTCCCTTACGAAGAAAGCACGTATCATAAAAAAACGGCATCTCTTGGCATTGAAATCTGGATTGGATACTTGGGATTTTCAATGGCAGGTTTCAATATTGAACGCTGGCGGCCTTGCTGTTTCTGCGTCATCTAATCTGATTTCTAATTTAGGTGACGGCCCAGACGCAACTCATACGAAATTTGATAAGGATAGAATTCGATTGCCGACGCAGCCGTTTTCGGGTTTTAGTTACGCCCAAATCGTTTCCAACCCAGCCTTGACAAAATGGTACGAAAAGAAGATGGGCATGCGGAGCACGAAAAGAGTGATACAAATTTTGATAAGTGATGGTGCCAAAAAGGCAAAACTCTTTGCCAAGTTGCAGATTCAGAAGGTTTTGTTTGGTGGGTTTTTTCCGGTCGTGGTAGCGAGTACCGGGCGATCTGGCAGCACAATGCTGGCAAACGCAGTAGCTGCCTCGTTGATTAAAACGAAATTTCATGCATTTCCAACCAGTCTGCATGATTACATAAAAAGATTTTCGATCGCCTATTTGGATAGGATAACAGATATAGATCAATTTGCTGCTCCCATATTAAAGACTCATGATTTGTTTCGAAAGGAATTTAGCGATAAGGCTAAATTTATCTTTGTATATGGCGACCCGCTAGAATCCGCCCAGTCCGTTGAACAGATGAAAAAGAAGCGCGGATCAATTTGGGTAGAAGAGCATATTTATCATCTGGTCGGAAATGGAACGCCTCATGATATCTTTACAGAGGACGTTCTGAACTATGAATGTCAAATGCGCTTATGGGGTGAGGCAAAAGGGGCATTTTTGATCCACTACGACGATATTTGGAATAAGAACACTCAGCTCAGTAGGTTCTTGGGTTTTGATGTGGAATTGCCAAAAAAGAGAGCACGTTCGTTGAAAGGGGAACCACTGTCGTATAACAAAGCTCTATTTGACCGTTTGAAAAAGATGGCCCAGCATAAAGTGGGTGATTGATTGGCTCGGATGTTGCTATTTGAGTGATCAAACGCTGGGAGATCGACAAGTCGGGAGTGTGCTGAAAAAAGATTTATGATCAGTTAGGTGTTGATACTTTTAGCAGGCTATGCAGAGAAATAATGACTGAATGGGAAAACTTGCCATGAAAAAAGCACTCGTCACTGGCATCACCGGCCAGGACGGCTCGTACCTGGCCGAGTTACTGCTGGAAAAGGGCTATGAGGTCCACGGCATCAAGCGCCGCGCCTCTTCCTTCAACACCCAGCGGGTGGATCACATCTATCAGGATCCGCATGTCGAGCACCAGCGCTTCGTGCTCCATTACGGTGACCTGGCCGATAGCTCCAACCTCACCCGGATCCTGCAGGAGGTCCAGCCCGACGAGGTCTACAACCTCGCCGCCCAGAGCCACGTGGCGGTGAGCTTCGAGTCGCCGGAGTACACCGCCGATGTCGATGCCTTGGGTACGCTGCGTCTCCTGGAGGCGATCCGCCTGCTCGGCATGGAGCAGGTCCGCTTCTACCAGGCCAGCACCTCGGAGCTGTACGGTCTGGTCTAGGAGACGCCGCAGACCGAGACGACGCCGTTCTATCCGCGCAGCCCCTACGCCGTGGCCAAGCTCTACTCCTACTGGATCACCGTCAACTACCGCGAGGCGTACGGCCTGTACGCCTGCAACGGCATCCTCTTCAACCATGAGTCCCCCCGGCGCGGTGAGACCTTCGTCACCCGCAAGATTACCCGTGGGCTGGCCAACATCGCCCAGGGGCTGGAGTCGTGTCTCTACCTCGGCAACATGAACGCCCTGCGCGACTGGGGCCACGCCCGCGACTACGTGCGCGTGCAGTGGATGATGCTGCAGCAGGAGCAGCCCGAGGACTTCGTCATCGCCACCGGCCGCCAGGTCTCCGTGCGCGACTTCCTGCGCATGAGCGCCTCAGCTCTGGGGATCACTCTGCGCTTCGAGGGCGAAGGGGTGGATGAGGTGGCCGTGGTCGAGGCGGCGACCGATGCCGAAACCGCTCCGGCGGTGCAGCCGGGGGATGTCATCGCCCGGGTCGATCCGCGTTACTTTCGGCCCACCGAGGTGGAGACCCTGTTGGGGGATGCGAGCAAGGCGAAGGCCGAGCTGGGCTGGGAGCCCGAGATTACTCTGGAGCAGCTGTGCACCGAGATGGTGGCCAACGACCTCAAGGATGCCCGCCGCAGCGCCCTGCTGAAAAAGCACGGGTTGGAACTGCCCGTTGCAGTGGAGAACCACCATGGCTGAGCAGCAACCGGATACCCACTGAAAACCCGGAAGCACCAGAATTAGCCTGTGGTTATTGAATAATGAGTTATTTAAATGAATAAATCGAGTATCTCAGATTTAAAGTTTAATGAAAACTGGATTTTATATTTAGCTTTTTTTGCGCTTGGTTTTGGAAAATTTATTTTTTACGTGCCTTTGTTTGCACTTTATTTCTTTTTAAAAGGTGCGCAGACTTTCTCAATGCCAATAAGGTCGAGTTACTTGGTGTTATTGTGTTTAATGTTGTTTGCAACTTTACCACTTTATACATTTGGTGGGGCGAGGATGACAATTGATGCCCCCTTAAAATCTCTCGTACCTTTGTTGTTTATTTTAGTTGTAGCAGGCTTTGTCCTTCAAGCTAAAACACAGGATTTGCAGTTTAAGCTTATAGTTTTATATGTTCTAGGTTTTGGGTTTGATGCTTTAGTGCTTGTGGGGTACTCCTATTGGGTTGATGCTTCACGATATGGGTATAATCTTTTGTTGAATCCATTAAATGGTGAAGAGGTGAATTCCCCAGGTGCGAGTAATACCCTTTCTTTGATGGCTGCTATGTTGGTTTTCTTCCTGTTTCAACGATTGGTCTTGATAAAAAAGTTGGCTGTCTTATTGTTACTGTTTGTCCTTTTAATTGCTGCCTTTTTCTTGGGAGGGCGCAGCTTTTTTGTCATTTTAGCGGCTTCTTTTTTAATCGTTCTAATGCTTGATGTTAAGCTGGTGCAGCTTCCAAAAGTGTTTTTTTACAGTGCGGCTATTTTGCTATTTGGTCTGGTGTTTATTTTTAATTTAGACTTTTTATCCGATAAATTGGCGTTTACCTTACTAAGGCTTTCACATGGCTTGGAAAGTGAAGCTCGATTTGAGCTTTATGCAGATGGGATGAGTGTGTTTTTTGATTATCCTTTTGGCGGTTTTTCAGTAGATACCAATCTCGTAAGCACCAAATGGTTTCACAATATCTTTCTAGATAATGCACGAATTGGCGGTTGGTTTCCCGTGTTATCACTTATATTAGCTATGATGTATATAGCGAGCGCTTATTTTAGGAAACGTAACACTTATTTTGTTTTTGCATTTCTACTATTTATTGTGAGTGTTTTAATTATGCAGCAAGATGTTGTTTTAGAAGGGAACTTTAGAATACTGATGGTCATGTATTTTGTAGGAATTTTGTTGCATGCACATCAGTTGAGTTTTAAAACAACACACAACTATTCGCACGCTAAGTTGACTGGAAATTAAATTTGGGAAGTATATGGAAGCTATTTTGGAATTAGATAAAAACTGCAACCACGCGCCGCGTGCGCAAGTCCGATTCCGCCGTCATTGCGAACGCAGTGAAGCAATCCAACAAACCCGAAGACAAATTTGAAACGGTATTGTTCCTGCCCGAAGGCGAAGGAACTATCGAACTTCCCCGGGTCGTACCAAGTTAAGTGACTGCGGTGTTTGTCAACAAAGATGTCGCGTTCATTGATTATGCGGCCTTAGCCATTGATGGCTTTTCAGCGCACAATGCTTTCGGTGGGTTCAACCAAACCTCATCGGTTCTCTCCCAGTTCCGCGTCGAGCCAGACCACCGCTCGGGATGCGCCGCCTTTGCCGCTTCGTAAAGGGCTTCGCGCTGTCTCAGCAGTTCGCTGTCCAGGCCGGCATGACGCTGGGCCGGCGTCACAAATTTGATCGCGCTATGGCGATGCTCATGGTTGTACCAGGTCACGAACTCATGAACCAAGCGGCGTGCCGCTTCGACGCTATCGAAGGGCTTGCGCGGGTAGGCCGGCGTGTATTTGAGTGTCCGGAACAAGCTCTCGGAGCACGGGTTGTCATCACTCACCGACGGGCGGCTGAACGACGGGACAATATCCAGCCGTTGCAAGGTGGCGAGCATCGTCGCCCCCTTCATCGGGCTCCCGTTGTCGGCGTGCAGAGCCAGCTGGCCAAGGCGAACGCCCTCGGCCAGGCAAGCCTTGCTGACCAACGTGCTGGCATGTTCAGCCAGCTCTTCGGTGTGCACTTCCCAGCCGACAATCTTGCGGCTGAAGATATCCTCGATCAGGTACAGGCGATAGAACTGGCCACGGATGCGGCTGGCGAGGAAAGTGATATCCCAGCTCCACGTCTGATTCGGCGCCTGGGCACAGAATCCCATCGGCTTTGCCACCTGGCGAGGTTGCTCTGCCGCGCCGCGGCGGTTGACCTGGTCGGCGTCACGCAGCACCCGGTAGAAGCTCGATTCCGACGCGATATACTGGCCGGCATCGGCCAGCCGCGGCACAATCTGCGACGGCGGGAGGCTGTGATACTCAGGCAGGTTGCACACCCGCACGATCGCTTCGCGCTCCGCGGCGGTCAGCGCATTGGCAGGTGTTCGGGCTTGCGCCGCCACCCGGCGTTGATCGCCGGCCACAGCATGCTTGAGTGCCCGTTTCCATCGTTGCAAGGTTCGCACATCGATCTCCAGTATCGCGCAGGCTCGATGGCAACGGGCACCCGCTGCCACCGCCTCGTCAATCAACTCGATCGCCCGTTGCCGGTCCGCTTCTGCAATCAATCGTCCTCGTTGTCCCCCCAGATTTCCCGGGCTTTTTTTTGGAGAACAAGCAGCGCAGCGGCTTCAGCAAGTGCCTTCTCCTTGCGCCGCAGGTCCGTCTCCAGGCGGCGCGACTTCTTGCGCTCGCTCTGCCACTCCCGGCGCTCCTGCCCAGAGAGCGGGCGACCCGTATCGGCACTGGACTCGGCGGCCTCGCGCCAGCGCTGAACCTGCTCCACATACAGCCCTTTCTCACGGCAGTAGACGGAAAGCTCCTCTTCATTCAGCGCGGTGGTCTCGATCACCACCGCGAGTTTGTTCTTGCCGCTCCAGTTCTCTGGATTGGAAGGGTCTGCAGGCACGGCGTTACCTCG
>JBBDSF010000070.1:0-1332 GCA_040905125.1 Pseudomonadales bacterium
ATTGGATTAATAGAATTATAGACGCGGTAGATTGGGATCAAGTCACAGTCTGAAAAATCTCATACCTATGAAGCTCGTGGAATAATACGGGACAGACCCTGAGAGATCCCCACAGTCTTTTGGAGTCAGGTCTTGAATCTTGAATTATCAGCTATGCAATGACGATTGAAATAATTATCAGACTTAATTGGAGTTTCCTTACCTGTGTTCCGAATAACCGCCCACGCATTTTCCGGAATGATGAGAGGTGGTTCGCGTAGTTTATACCCCATTCGGGTGATGTCCGGAGTTACAGCCTGGCTGTATCCTGCAGATCAGCTCAAGCCGATGGAAGGACTCATGAAACAGGCAAACCCGGTAGCAGTAGAAGGACTAATCTTCACGATCCGTGGACAGAAGGTGCTGCTGGATGCAGATCTTGCAGATGTCTACGGAGTGACAACTAGCCGATTCAACGAAGCATTCAAGCGTAATCGAAAGCGATTTCCGGAGGACTTTGCCTTTCAGTTAACTACAGAGGAATTTACAAACTTGAGGTCGCAAATTGCGACCTCAAGTTTGCAACATATTGATAAAACTGGAGATAGTATAAACTCGTCGCAATTTGCGATCAGTTCCAGTCAACACCGGGGGAAAACATACCGCCCATGGGCATTTACCGAGCACGGGGCGCTGATGGCGGCCAATATCCTCCGCAGCGAGCAGGCTGTGCATATGAGTATCTACGTGGTGCGTGCCTTTGTGAAACAACGTGAACAGGTGGAGGCGAATGCGGCCATATTTAAACGACTGGCAGAGATCGACAAGAGCCTGTTGCAGCATGATTCCGCGTTGCGGGACATCTATCGAAAATTACTGCCGTTATTACAGCCTGAACCGGAGCAGCGCAAGCGGGGTATTGGATTTGTCATTGATGATAAATGATTATTCGCGGCGAGGTCGCCGCTCCTACTACAAGACCAATACATTGGAATGACGATATGTGTTATCGGGCGGTGGCTGAGGGATTAATTAATCCTTGTCAATGTTCTTGACGACTGCCGCACCTTCGCCGCGTTTGTCCGAGGCGGCGTAGACATGGCCGACGCGCTTGTCCCACATGATCGCATGCATATCGCCGTACTGTCTGCCGGAGGGACGCAGGGTATGGCCCAGAGATATCAGATGTTGCTGTTCCTGATCGTTGAAGGTGTTGCTTTCAAACGCGACCACGTCGGGCAGGTACTGATGATGATAACGGGGCTGGTCGACCCAGGATTCCGGTAACTGGCCGTCGCTGAAATCCAGGATCCCGAGCAGCACCATGGAGATGATGCGGCTGCCGCCGGGTGT
>JBBDSF010000071.1:0-1313 GCA_040905125.1 Pseudomonadales bacterium
ATTTGACTCTGGGCCTGGTCCGGACTCCGCAACCCCTCGGCAGCTATTCGATCACACTGGCGGACAACCGCGAGGGTGAAATGTCCGGAGCGTTGCAGACAATTAATGATGATGCATTGTTACATTTTGATGTGAACATCAATCTCAATGCCGAAAGCCGAAGTGTGGCATTGCACGGCCACGCCTGGGCGGGGAACAATCAGGCCGAGGCCGTGCAGGCAGTGATCCCCTTGATGGGTCCGCTTCAGAATAATCGGGCACAGATCAACTGGCAGAGGAGTTTCTAGTGTACTGGGGACAGTTTACTTAATTACAGTCTTCTGTCCGGGCCTGGCTTTATTAGCCTGCTTTATCAACATCTCAAGACAGTAAATAGCTCTGTTACAATGTTCTTCTGGTAATTAACCTCAGATCTGCATAAGCGCCAGACTATTTGTCTCATAATCGGAGAGATTGAGGCTGGGTTTTTCAGGTTGAAACGTATAGGCAATCAAGCCGGCGACCAGATGCACCATAAAGCTGGTAACACTACGATGCCTGGAATGCTCTATTTGGGAAATATTCTTCAGCTGGTCAAACACAGTCTCAATCACAAAACGTTTTCGTAACATCAGTTTATCCCAGAGCTGCATGAGCCGGGGTTTCATATTACGCCGAATGTTGGTGATCAGCGTGATCTGCTTGTCGGCCAGTTCGTCAAACAAGGTCTGTGAGAGATAGCCCATGTCACCGTAGAGTTTCCCCCATAATCCCGCTGTCATGGCCGGCACCGGCACCCGGTCATCAACATTCCCCGGAGTGACCTTGACGGACAATATCTCGCCACACTCATTGATGAGCAGATGCAGTTTAAAGCCATAAAACCAGTCCATCGTGGTTTTGCCTCGTTGCGCCACGCCGGCGAAGACCTTGTTCCGGGGGATCCTGATGTTATGACAGACTTGCAGCTTGGTCGCATCAATAAAGGCGACCCCGCTGGGCTTACCGTAGCGCTGCGTCAGGTAGGCGCACAACGGCACCAGCACGGATTGCAACAACTTTAGCATCCGGGTATAGCTCACCAGTTCCGGGAAAGCACTCTGCAAATGCACTTACGCATACTGCGTATAAAATGTCTTGAAATCCCGGTAACGATACTGGTGAAACAAAATCACCAGGCTCATCACTTCACTCGTGGATAGTCGCGATGGCTTGTGTCGCTGTTTCTCACCACTTTCCAGTAACGTCGTCTCCCAGACCGGCAAAAACTGTTGGCAGAAATCATCGACGTCCACATAAATTTGTTCTAAATTGACCATGCTTATCCCCTTTTT
>JBBDSF010000072.1:0-1307 GCA_040905125.1 Pseudomonadales bacterium
GGGACTGTTCATAACTCTGTGTCATTTCTTTATCCTACGACAAAAAGGAATAAGCAATGACAAAAACCTCCAAACCTGACTTTGATATCAATGCAGCCATCGCCGATCTACGTGCGGGCAAGGATCTCTCCGGCAAGGATGGCATTCTAACGCCCCTGATCAAGCAGCTGACCGAAGCTGCCATGCAGGCAGAGCTGGACAGCCACCTGGCGGAAGAGGAGTCTCCCAATCGCAAGAATGGCAGTACTCCCAAGACAGTCAAGAGCCCGGTCGGCAGCTTCGAATTGCAGAGCCCTCGTGACCGCGCTGGCACCTTTGAGCCGCAGCTGGTCAAGAAGCAGCAGACGCACCTGACCGATGAGCTGGAGCGTAAAATCATCGCCCTGTTTGCTCTGGGCACCAGCTATCAGGACATGCGGGCCCACATCGAAGACCTGTATGGCATCTCGGTCTCAAACGGCACGCTCAATGCGGTGACCGACAAGCTGTTGCCCGAACTGCAAGCCTGGCGGGAACGTGACCTGGAAGCCGTTTACCCCATCCTGTGGCTCGATGCCATTCACTACAAGATCAAGGAAAACGGGCGCTATGTCAGCAAGGCCATCTACACCATTCTTGGCTTGAATATCGAAGGCAAGAAGGAGCTGCTGGGCCTGTACTTGTCCGACAGCGAAGGGGCTCACCACTGGCTCAGTGTGCTCACGGACCTCCATAACAGGGGCGTCAAGGATATCCTGATCGCCTGTGTCGATGGTCTGAAAGGCTTCCCCGAAGCCATCGAGAGTCTCTATCCTCAGACCGAGATCCAGCACTGCATCATCCACCAGATTCGTAACTCCCTGAAATATGTCGGCTCGAAGAACCAGAGAGCCTTCATGGCCGATCTGAAGTGTGTCTACAAGGCCGCCACCCTCAATGCGGCTGAAAGCGCCCTGGATGAACTGGAGGCCAAGTGGGGCGAAAAATACCCCATGGTGATCGCCTCCTGGCGCAAAAAGTGGCCCACGCTGTCGACCTATTTCAAATACCCGGAGTACGTGCGCACGGCCATTTACACCACCAATGCCGTCGAGGCCGTGCACCGCCAGTTCCGCAAGCTGACCAAGACCAAGGGCGGCTTTGCCAACGAGAACAGCTTACTGAAGCTGCTTTACGCCGGTATACTGAATGCATCTGAGCGCTGGACTCATCCGGTTCAGAACTGGAATCTGACGCTGTCGCAACTGATGATTCACTTCCCGGAGCGACTCGATGACCACATCAGCCTGTGATGGCTGCTAGCCTGACACAGAGTTTTGAACACCCTC
>JBBDSF010000073.1:0-1303 GCA_040905125.1 Pseudomonadales bacterium
ATGCACTACCAGATCATCGACAAGAATTCCAAGTCTGTCGATGCGATAGCCAAGGCAGTAAAAAAGGCCGATATTCTTTATCTGGCCACTGACCCGGATCGCGAAGGTGAAGCAATATCGTGGCATCTTTACGAATTATTGAACGAGCGAAACGCGCTCAAAGGCAAGGAAGTAAAACGGGTCGTCTTTCACGAGGTGACAAAATCTGCGATCCAGGATGCGATCAAGCATCCACGTGATTTATCCATTGATTTAATCAATGCACAACAGGCAAGACGCGCCCTGGATTACCTGGTGGGATTTAATCTCTCACCGTTGTTATGGAAGAAGATACGCCGGGGCCTGTCCGCCGGTCGTGTGCAAAGCCCGGCGCTGCGAATGATAGTTGAGCGTGAGGAAGAGATTGAAAAATTCAAAAAACGCGAATACTGGACGATAGAAGCCGATCTCAGCCACAAGAAGCAGGATTTCTCTTCCAAACTGACCGTATATAAAGGAGAAAAGCTGAAGCAGTTCAGCATAACTGATACCGATTCGGCAGAATCCGTAAAGTCTGAACTGGCAGACAAGGCCAATGGCGAAGTCATCGTCAGCAAGATTGAAAAAAAGCAGCGGAAGCGACAACCATCTCCGCCATTTATTACCTCCACAATGCAGCAGGAGGCAGTCAGAAAACTCGGGTTTACTGCGCAACGGGCCATGCGTACAGCCCAGCAGTTATATGAAGGTGTCGATATCGGCGAAGGTGCGGTTGGTCTGATCACCTATATGAGAACGGACTCTGTTACCCTTTCCAAAGAAGCGGTCAGCGAGATGCGTGAGTATATCGGCAAGGTTTATGGCAAGGATCACCTGCCCGCCAGCGCCAGGGAATTCAAGACCAAATCCAAAAATGCCCAGGAAGCACATGAGGCTATCCGTCCCACGTCCGTGAATCATGTCCCAAAGGATATCAAATCGAAGTTGACGGCGGATCAGTTCAAACTGTATGAACTGATCTGGAAGCGGGCTGTTGCCAGCCAGATGAGCCATGCCTTGATCGACACGGTTTCAGTGGATCTTGGCTGTGGAGAAGGTAATCTGTTCAGGGCCTCGGGTTCCACGGTGGTTGAAAAGGGCTTTCTGGCCGTATACGAGGAAGGCAAGGATGATCAAAAAGCGGAAGCGGATTCGAAGGCCTTGCCACCGCTGGAAGAGGGCGAAACCATAAAACTTCTGAAAATCCGCCCGGAGCAGCATTTCACCGAGCCTCCCCCACGCTATACCGAGGCCAGCCTGGTAAAGACCCTGGAAGAGTACGGTA
>JBBDSF010000074.1:0-1301 GCA_040905125.1 Pseudomonadales bacterium
CCGACGTCACCCCCAATTTGAGTAGCACAATGATTTAGAGTCCAATACCCTTAGAGAAAGGAGATTGGACATGAAGAAGCGGTATACAGAAGAGCAGATCATTGGTTTTTTGCGTGAGGCAGATGCGGGCGTATCAGTACAGGAACTCTGCCGCCGTCATGGGTTTTCGGAGGCCAGTTATTATCTCTGGCGTGGGAAGTACGGCGGCATGGTGATATCGGATGCGAAACGACTAAAGGTACTGGAAGCGGAGAACACCCGCTTAAAGAAACTGCTGGCTGAGGCGTTGCTGGAGCAGGAGGTAACCCGCGAGGTTCTGCGAAAAAAGTGGTAAGCGCACCGGCTCGACGCGAGGTGGTGCAGAGGATGGTCACGCAGGGTCTGTCCGAGCGCCATGCATTGCGTGTCGCAGGCATGAGCGCGAGCAGTCTACGTTACCAGCCGAGTGAGGATCGCAATACGGAATTGCGTGAGGCGATCATGAAACTTGCCTACCGGCATAAGCGCTATGGCGCTGGCATGATTTACCTCAAGCTGCGACAGCGAGGACTACTGGTCAATCACAAGCGCGTTGAACGTCTCTATTCTGAGGCGCAACTGCAGGTGCGCCGACGCAAACGGAAGAAGGTGCCGATCAGCTATCGCCAACCTCTGGAGCGCCCGGCCACGGCCAATGAAGTCTGGTCGATGGACTTTGTATTTGACCGCAGTGCTGAAGGGCGGGTCATCAAGTGCCTGACGATCATTGATGATGCTACCCATGAATCGGTTGCGATGGTGCCGGAACGTGCCATCGGGGGGATAGCGGTCACCCGTATTCTTGACCGGTTGGCAATGAATCGAGGGCTGCCACGTACCATCCGGACCGACAACGGCAAGGAGTTCTGCGGACGGGCCATGCTGACCTGGGCACATTTAAATGCCGTGAATTTACGCCTCATTGAACCCGGCAAACCGAACCAGAATGCCTACATTGAATCGTTCAACGGACGGCTACGAGACGAATGTCTGAATGAACACTGGTTTCTGAATCTGACGCATGCACAGTCAATTATTGAAACCTGGCGGTGTGAATATAACGAAGAGAGACCGAAGAAAGCCTTGGGTGGACTGACACCCGCTGCCTATGCAAGACAACTGGCACAAAAGTCGGCTACAGTAGCAACCGGACTCTAAACCAAACTGCTACTTAAAAAGGGGTGACGTCGAGGCCATCCAGGCAAACGATCGGATAGACGGCTTCCAATGGCCGTTGCTGCCAGACCAGAACCTGTTCCAGCACCGACTCTGTTACCTGTGAA
>JBBDSF010000075.1:0-7742 GCA_040905125.1 Pseudomonadales bacterium
TGATCGTTTAGGCTACAAGATTTTGTGCCCGAGCCGCGTCTTCACGTACCAACTCGGGTGTGCCCAGCATCTGTCGATTGAAACCGATGCGTTTAAACCAGTAGTGAAGTCCCAGCAAGTCGGTAAAACCCATGCCCCCATGAACTTCTGTCGCCGTCCTGGCAACGAATTTGCCGATTTCTGCCAGGTGGGCCTTGGCATGGCACGCGGTTAATCTGGCCTCTTCAGGAATATGGTCCAGTGCGTGGCCCGCATACCAGACCATGGCACGGGCGGGTTCAAGTTCTGCAGCCATTTCGGCACACATGTGTTTGACGGCCTGGAAGGAGCCAATGGGACGATTGAATTGTTCGCGTTCCCTGGAATAAGCGACTGCCTGGTCGAGCATGCTTTGAGCAGCACCCAGCGTATCCGCGGCAATCATAAGCCGACCCGCATCCAGCGCCTTTGAAAATACGTCAGGGTCATCACTGATCAAATCGGCCGGCGCTTGCTCAAAAACAAGCTCGCAGGTCAATCTGGTCTTATCGACTGTCGTGAGACTTCGTTTGCTGAGACCTGAGGCGTCACCATGAACCAGGAACAATTTTTTGTCATTGGTCGCCACAATAAAATTGTCAGCGTTCGTATCGATGGCCAACAACGCCTTGCCGTTCAACTTCGATCCTGTGCTTTGGATGCCGGCATCCGCACGCGCACCGATGGCTTCATTGAAGGCAATGCCGATCCGTTTACGCCCGGCGGCAATCGCACCAAGCAGATCGTCATGTTTACCGCTGCCGGCCAGGACAATCGGCGCCATCACGGCGGTACCAATAAACGGTGCTGGCGTGACGTGATAGCCAAGGCACTCGGAAACGATGGCGGCATCCAGGCTGCCGAGACCGACGCCGCCCTGGGCTTCGGCGATCATCAACCCGGGAATTCCCAGTTCAGTGAGGCCCTGCCAGATGCGGGAGTCGTCTTCACCAGCGGCAATGGCGCGCACCTTGTCCAGGGGGGCATGATCGTCAAGAAATCGATTGACGCTGTCCTGCAGTAATACCTGTTCTTCGGATAATCCAAATTCCATCGTTATGCCCTAATTGCCTTTTTCGACTTTGGGCTCCTTCGGCATGCCCAGACCGCGTTCACTGATGATGTTCTTTTGAATCTGTGATGTGCCACCGCCGATAATGAGCCCGAGGTAATACATGTAAGAGTATTGCCAGGAGCCGTTGTCCCGCAGATATGGATTGTCTTCCCAGGCCAGCCCGATCTCGCCCATGGCATCGATGGCCAGGCCCTCGAGTTCATGACGCAGCTCGGTACCCTGCAGTTTGGTGATCATTCGAGCCAGCGGCGCACTTTGTCCTTCATTGAGGCGCGAGGAAAGGACGCGCATATCATTGAATTGCATCGCCATAACCCGTGCCTGCAGCCTCATCAGCCGATCCCGGTAGACCGGATTATCGATAAGGCGTACGCCGCCCACGGTTTCCGTCTTCATAAGTTCTATAAGCGCGTTCAACCTGGCATTACTGGCGTTGGGGTCGGCCAGGGAATCTCTTTCGTGGCCCAAAATCGAGTTTGCAACCAACCAACCCTGGCCGCGTTGGCCCACAATCTGATCCTTGGGCACGCGTACCTCGGTAAAAAATACCTCGTTGAAATTGGCGTTACCTGTCATGTCCACCAGAGGACGGACTTCAATGCCGGGGGTATCCATGCTGAACAATAGAAACGAGATGCCCTGGTGTTTGGGCGCCTCGGGTTCGGTGCGGACCAGGCAAAAAATCCAGTCAGCGGACTGGGCGGTACTGGTCCAGATCTTCTGCCCGTTGACGACCCACTCATCACCTTCAAGGACAGCGCTGGTTTTCAGGCTGGCCAGATCGCTGCCAGCGCCGGGTTCTGAATAACCCTGGCACCAGATCATGTCGCCATGAATAGTTGGTGGAATAAATTGTTTCTTTTGCTCTTCAGTCCCCATCTCCAGCAGGGTGGGCACCAGCATGGAAATGCCCTGGCCACCCATGCCCGTACTGACGCGCACCTTCGAGAACTCTTCGGCGATAATCCGGGATTTGAGAATATCGGGTTCGGCTCCGTATCCACCGTATTCCCGTGGAATCGTGCGGGCCGCGTAACCGTTTTCGATCAGCAGTTTCTGCCAGGACTTCGGGTCCCCGCTTTTGTCTGGTGCCTTGTCCCGATTCTTTTGGAGAAACGACTGTACTTCCTGGCGAAATGTTTCGTATTCGCTTCCGTAGGACAAATCCATACGGCTACCCTTTGACGTTCTCATAACCGAACGAATATATCGACACTGATGCGCCCTGTCTATGACATGGGACATTGCGTACAATAGTGGCTGGTTTTGGCTGAACAGGTAACGCCAGATGGGGTTATTGTCGAGAATTTTTGTGCTGGGCTTGCTGGTTGCATTGCTCAGCAGCTGCGGTATCAACAACATTCCAACCTATGACGAACAGGTCAAGGCTGCCTGGTCTCAGGTCGAGAATCAGTATCAGCGGCGTGCCGATCTGGTCCCGAATCTGGTGGAGACAGTCAAGGGTTTTGCGGCCCAGGAAAGGGAGACCTTGACGGCTGTCGTGGAGGCGCGATCGAAAGTCTCGTCCATGCAGGTGTCGTCTGACATTGTCAATAATCCTGAAAAGCTGCAACAGTTCGAACAGGCGCAACGGCAATTGTCTGGCGCCTTGAGCAAACTGATGGTTGTTGTTGAACGATATCCCGACCTCAAGTCGAATCAGAACTTTCTGACGTTGCAGTCCCAGCTTGAAGGCACTGAAAACAGAATAAGTGTGGCGCGGCGAGACTATATTACCGCGGTGGAACGTTACAACACCGAAATTCGAACTTTCCCGGGGCGGATCTGGCATTCAATCTTATACAGCGATATGGAAATGAAAGAGGTTTACGAGGCAACCGCAGAAGACGCCGACCAGGCACCGGAAGTTGAATTTTGATGCGACCTTTTCTCGTCACCATCCTGTTCACGGTGATTGCCACAAATGTTTTGGCCGCACCGACATTCCCTGACTTGACGGGGCGTGTGGTCGACAACGCATCGATGATATCAGCACAGACGGAAGCCCGGCTCGAGAAGCTGCTCGCCGCCCATGAGAACGCCTCGACCAACCAGGTCGTGGTCGTCACACTGCCTGATCTGCAAGACTACACCATCGAACAATATGGCTATCAGCTGGGGCGCCATTGGGGAATCGGTCAGAGTGAAGAAAATAACGGCGTTCTGCTGATCGTCGCGAAGGCGGAACGCAAGGTCCGGATCGAAGTGGGTTATGGTCTGGAAGGCGAGCTGACCGATGCCGTTTCAAGCAATATTATCCATACGGTGATTACGCCACGATTCAAACGGGCACAGTTCGATGCGGGTATACTGGAAGGCACTGCCGCCGTTATCGACGCACTGGGCGGCGAGTATAAGATGCGAAATGTGTCCCAATCGGGACAACAAAGGGTGTCGCCGTTCTGGGGCTTTTTGATGTTTATGGCCATCTTCTGGATACTGCCGTCGATGTTGGGCGGTCGTGGTGGTCGTGGATTACTGGCCGGTTTGTTTCTGGGCAGCATGTTGGGTGGCGGACGACGTGGCGGCTTTGGCGGTAGTGGCGGCTTTGGCGGTGGAGGATTCTCCGGCGGCGGTGGCAGTTTTGGCGGCGGTGGCGCAAGTGGAGGCTGGTGATTCATGACACTTTTGACGGAACAGGAAGCGCAGCAGGTCGCCGAGGCAATCAGCAAAGTTGAGGCAGAAACGGACGCTGAATTAGTGACGGTTCTGGCGAAGCAGGCCGATGATTACCACTATATACCGACATTATGGGCGGCGTTGATCGCGCTGATGTCACCCGGTGTGGTAATGTTCACGCCCTTTTGGCTCGACGTTACCGAAGTGATGCTGATTCAGCTTGTCGTATTTCTGGTGATGGCCGGGCTATTACGTATTCCCTCTATCATGTCCCGGATTATCCCGTCGGGCGTCAAGGAGTGGCGGGCGGCAAATCTTGCGCGCAGACAATTCCTCGACAATAACCTGCATCACACAGTGGGCGAAACCGCTGTCATGCTTTTCGTGTCCGAGACCGAGCATTACGTAGAGATTATCGCCGATCGAGGTATCAGTCAGTTTGTCGATGATATGGAGTGGCAGCAAATTGTCGATGAATTTACCGCGTTCGTTCGTCAAGGCAATACATTGGAAGGGTTTCTGACGGCAGTGGACAGGTGCGGTGAATTGCTTATAAAGTACGTGCCTGCAACCGGCGAAAAGAACGAGCTGCCAAATCATATGATCCTGCTATGATAAGATTCACGTTCCCGCGCCAGGGTCCTCATAATGCCACGTGACCTGAATCCGCCTCCAGAATCCGATATCAATCTTTCGATCGATGAGATGGCGCAACATGCGGAGGAGGCTGCACAGTTTCTCAAGCTCATGGCTAATCCGCATCGCTTAATGATTTTATGTCGTCTCATTGAGCGGGAGTGTTCTGTCTCTGAGTTGAATACCCATCTGCCTGTTTCCCAGTCGGCGCTGTCCCAGCACTTGGCGGTGCTGCGAAAACATGGCCTGGTTACCTTCGAACGTGATCAACAGACTTTGTATTATCGCCTCGCAAGTCCTGAAGTTAAAGCCATCGTCGATGAGCTGTACCGACAATTCTGCGGCCCTGGTGAGTGATCAGGTAAGATCTCTCGACTTCGCTTTACCGTATCAAAAGCCGTACCGGATGCCCACGTAAGCGTTGCTATTGGTTTCGGCCTGGCCAAAGAATGTATGGTCGTCGCGACCGTCAAACCAGTTAAATCCGGCCTCGATGGTCCACGCATCCGTATACTTCCAGGACCACAGACCGCGGATGTACAAATCTTCGTCGGAAGGTGACATAAATCCGAATAGCGACCAGGTTACGGTCTGGCTATGTGTGAGTAACGTCAATCGTGACGTTAGCAGATGCCGGTTACGGTCAGGCTCCGGGAGGCTGACGGGGAGAGTGCTCTTTAACTCGTCACGGTCCAGAGTACGCTCCAGGTAATATTGCAGGCCCAGGGTCAGGTTGCGAACCAGTTCCTGTTCGTAGGCTATCAACAGACGAACCTGGCTGTTGGGAACCAAGGGGTCGGTACCCTTTGAGTCGTCCATTGAGTCGTACCAGGCTGTTTCTGCAGAGAAGATTCCCGTATGTACTCGTCCGCGTACACTCGCGCCCCAGCTTCTCAGTCTGGGGAAGGTGGGCCTTCCTGCGACCGGGTCGAAACCACGGGGACTTTTCCAGAACCCATGGTAGCCGTAGACCGCGACTTCCCAGGATTTTATTGTGCGATATATCCGGAGTGCCCATTCATCGTCATCAAACCAGTCATTGGGTCTCGCCGGGTCCAGGGTGACATTCCCCCCTATTATATCGTTGGCCAGGGGGTCGAAAAATGACAGGCGTTGATTGTCCAGAAACCGGTCGGCATCGAACCGCGGTGTATAGACCAGATCCACGTTGGCGAATGGGGTGTACCCGGACAGCCGGAATGCATCGGAAGGCGCCTTGAGGTATTCGACATCGCGGCCGACGAAAAAAGAATTCCAGTCCTTGGGGAAAAGATCGTTCAAAAATACCAGATCACCCACGCCCCAGGTCAAAATTTGACGTCCGGCCCGAAGATCCAGGTTTTCGCCCAGACGCGTATCTACAAAGGCCTCGCGTAGATCGAACCAGCCCTGGCCGCGTTCGAAGCGAATACGCTGACTGTCGGCGACATCGTCATGGATAAGATCACCAGTAATCCGAAACGTGGCACGGCCGGTTGTTTGCTGATAGCTGAGTTGCAAACGTGTCTCTGCCAACGCAGTGTCTCGTTGGTGAGGATCATCCCGAAGCCGAACGCCTGCGCGGGTATCCCAGAAACCGGTTAAGTCACCTGGTAGTATAGTTGCTGAATCAGTCCGGCTGCGCTCTGAATCGGTTTCGCCCAAGTCGTCGTCAAGCCCCTCAGGAAGTGCCGGTGCATCCGATTTATTCCGGCTTTCGCTTTTTAAAGTACCCAGCCCTTCCGGCAGCGCAGGCGGTTGGGCTGTAACCGGCAACAGCCACAACGTCCACAGTAGTAGCCCCGGCATTGCCAGCGCTCTCGTCAGGGACATGACACCCGGCCTCAGCGCAAATATTGGGAAGGCGCCCGGCGCAGATATCGTTCAGTAAAGATATCCTCCGGAATGTCCTTATTGTATTCGACGCTACGATATTCCATGATCGTTTCTGATCCTTTTTCCAACGAGCGCATTTGCGCGCGAGTGACAGTGGGGAAACCGTCTATGGTTTCCACTGCCAGAGCTCTGGCTTCCCGATATTTTTCGCCGTTATCATTGTAATAGCTCACCTGTACGGGAACGAATGATGACTTATGTATGTAACTTTCGTACCAGTCAAATTCCACTGAATCGGGATTCTTCGGCGTGGACTTGAGCACATAGTAGTCGTCAGTGGTGTCGATAAGTTCGTGATTGTCCAGGTCGATCTGGCGGCCGGAAACATCTTCGTAAAGGAAGTCCGAGCCGACAAAACTATTGCGTTTGTCGGTGGCTGAAATACGGCGCACCAGATCCAGGGAAGACAGATAGAGCCAGCGATCATCATCACTGTCCAGATGTTTCCACACCATGAATACGGTTCTGTTTAAATCCGCAGGTCGATGGAAATACACATAGTATTTTTGGGGACTGCGATAACCCGCATCCTCAAGGGAATCCGTGTCCGCCTCGTCGCGACGCAGGATTGTCAAGCGCCGTTCCCGTTCACGACCCTGAGAATCGATAATCGTCATTTGAACCTCCGCGCGGCCATCCTTGCCCTGGTAGTAGGCGGTCAAATTGGCGCGGTGAACGATTTCATCGATTTCTGGTGTTTGGGCACTGATGTCCCCGGTCCAGACCGCGAAGGTGAAGGTTAAAATGAGAAGAATCCGTATCATGATTCAGGCTCCGTCGTGATTCGAGATAACTTGTTGGAGAAGAGAGGTTTGCGCAACCAGGTAACCAGCGCTGGCAACAATATCAGGGTAATGATGCCGGCGGCAAAGATAATAGCGGCAATAAAGATGCCTACTGTTTGGTAAGGTACGAGTGGCGCGGCCAGCAATGGCAGAAAGCCTGCCCCGAGAATAATGACGTTGCGGCTGATGGCGCGCGCGGGTTCACCGAATACCTTTTGGGCAGTAGCAAACCAGTCGCCGGTCTCCGCGAAGTATTGCCGCGTTCGGGTCAGGAAGTGAATGGCAAAGTCCACTGCCAGACCCAGACTGAGGGAACTCAATACCGCGACTGGCATGTCGTAATCCTTGCCGATGATCCCGATAACGCCGTAGATAAAGGCGACGGTAATGGACAACGGAATCATCGCCAGAACGCCCCAAAGGAGCGAGCGGAACAGCAGGGTCATCATTGCAAGGACGATGATGAAGGATCCCAGGAACGCAACCAGCATGCCGTTGACCATCTTGTCCTGCCAGACGAGGTTAATATAGGTGAGGCCGAACCAGCTTGCCTCGATCGATGCGGGTGCGGGCTGGTCATCCATGAAGGTGTCCAAGTGTGCAATCACCTGTTCCATATCCTGGTTGTCGCCACTGGTCATCTGAATCCACAAGTTCGCCTTGCGGTAGTTTGGGGTAACGAATCGCCATAAATCCTGTGGCCTGTGACTGTTCTGATACGTCAGCAGGGTTTG
>JBBDSF010000076.1:0-1295 GCA_040905125.1 Pseudomonadales bacterium
GTTGATTCGCGGCGGGGGCGCCGCTCCTACATTTTACTTATTGATGACACGATATAATCTTGCTCTTCCCTGCTCAGATATGGATGCATGGGCAGGCTGATGACCTCTGCTGCAGCCTGCTCTGCGACCGGGAAGCTGTAGTCTTTCTGCTGCAGACAGGGTTGTTGCGTCAGCGGCACGGGGTAATGTACGGCGACAGGGATTCCCGCCTGCTTCAGGTTGTCCTGGAGTGCCTCGCGGTTCTGCACCCGAATTGTATATTGCGCATAAACACTGGTATTGCCTTCTGCCAGCTCAGGCGGAGTAATGCCGGGGACTTCATTCAACAGGTTTGTATAGTATGTGCCCTTCTGTCCACGCAACGTCACTTCTTCCGGAAAAATATCGAGCTTGGCCAGTAATACGGCGGCCTGCAATGTGTCCATCCGGCCATTAATGCCGATGCGAGGATGATGGTAACGGCGGTCCTGGCCATGGACCCGGATTTCCTTCATAACTTTTGCCAGGTCATCATCATCGGTAAAGCAGGCACCGCTGTCACCGTAACCGCCCAGGGGTTTGGATGGGAAAAAGCTGGTGCAGCCGATGGTTGACAGAGAACAGGACTGTTTGCCATGACGGGTGGCACCAAAGCTCTGGGCGGCGTCTTCAATAACCGGCAGATTGTATTTCGCGGCAATAGTGTTGATCTTTTCCATGTCGGCACACTGACCATACAAACTCACCGGCATGATGGCTTTGGTTTTTGGTGTGATTGCCGCCTCGATTTTTGCCGGATCGATGTTGAAGGTTTTCTCGTCGATATCGACAAATATCGGCACGGCGCCGATCAAGGCAATCATCTCGCCGGTGGCGATGAAGGTGAACGGGCTGGTGATCACTTCATCACCGGGTTTGATACCGAGGCCCATCATCGCAATCAACAGGGCATCGGTCCCGCTGGAAACTCCGATACAGTGCTTTACCCCGATGAATTCCGCAAGGCGTTCCTCAAGTTCGGCAATCTCCGGCCCCATGATGTACTGGCCGTGATCCAGGACTTTCTTTATGTTGGCGTCGATTTTGTCGCGGATGCGTTCTTGTTGTGCAGCGAGGTCGATGAAGTTGATTTTCATGTCGTTGGTTTATTCTTGATTATTCAGGGTTCGCCTTCGGCGAGGTTGTTTTACTGGATGCTGGATCAAGTCCAGCATGACGGGGTTTTAGGTTTCGTGCTGACTTCAATCGCGGCGGGGTCGCCGCTCCTACACCATATATCGTCACCCTGGCGAAGCATGCCCTGGTGAAAACCAGGG
>JBBDSF010000077.1:0-7660 GCA_040905125.1 Pseudomonadales bacterium
CGCCAAGGGTATGTACAAGCGCGCTCTGATCAAGGCCAAGAAGGCCCAGTAAGTTAAAGTTGGAAATTGTAAAAGTCGACTGCGACTTAATCAGAAATATGTGTCCAGAACAACCAAACTAAGCTGCCCAACTTTCTAAAACTGTTTTGCTGGTATCCACAGGGAAACCTTTATAGAGTTTGAATAATACTCGCCAGACAACGAAAATGAACACAAAGAAGCCTGGCGCAATATGAACATCCAGAATGTAATCCACAATTTCATCTGAGGATGTTGCTCCAGCTACGAAGCCTAGCGCGATCATGACAACAACTAGAAGTGCGGTAACCCAATGGTTAATGATAGATATTGAAGAGTAACGATCTCTGTCAGTCATTTTGTTTTCCTTTAAATTAATGGTACTCTTTAATTCGTTCCCAGGTGATCTGCATCCAGAACTGGTACTAGCCAGTAATGGATACCAGTGTCACCATAATCACGTTTGAGATCTTCGATTATTGAATCTGCGATAACGCGCGATGTCTGTACTTGAACCATAATCTGTTGCTGGCGGCCAGTTACCTGCTCACTCATATTCATTGTACCGGCATGACTTCCATGGCCATTGATAGGGGAGGTGCTGAACCCACTGACATCTTTTCTTCCTAGAAGCCAGTCAATCAGGCTTTCTTCCATGGCCGGATTCAGGATGATACTCAGCAATACGGTTTCCATTTGATTCATTTCGTCATCACGTGACCGAAACGCCGGTATAGAATCGGCAATAATAATAGGGTTAATGCGGTTGCTGTAACCAGACCGCCAATCACGACGATCGCCAGAGGACGCTGGATTTCGGAACCCGGTCCGGTTGCAAACAGTAGCGGTACCAGACCAAAGGCGGCAATGCTGGCTGTCATCATCACCGGGCGTAAACGGCGTTTGGCGCCCTCAACAACAACCTCTTCGATCGGCGTCCCGCGACTGTGTAGCTGGTTGAAATAGGTCACCATAACCACACCGTTCAGAACAGCGATACCCAGTAATGCGATGAAACCGACAGATGCTGGCACGGACAAATATTCACCTGTCAGCCATAAGCTAACTACACCACCAACCATCGCAAACGGGATATTGGTCAGAATCAACAGTGACTGCGGTACCGAACGGAACGTTGAAAACAGCAACAAAAAGATCAGGCCAATTGCGACCGGTACCACCATACCCAATCGCCGGGCGGCCCGCTGCTGGTTTTCGAACTGTCCACCCCAGGCAAGATAACTACCGGTCGGCAAGTTCACTTGCTGGGCCACCTGCTGCTTGGCATCTTCAACGAAACTGACAAGATCGCGACCACTAACATTGGCGATAATAACGGCCATGCGAGCACCCATTTCCCTGTTGACTGATACAGGTCCATTGACGCGTTTGAGTGTCGCCAGTGTACTTAATGGAGCATTACGACCATCCGGCAGTGTAATCATCAGATTCCTGAATGCAGGCGGGGATGATCTAAGGTCGGGGTTGCCCCGAAGGATAAGCGGTGTTCGCCGGGCACCTTCATAAACAGTCCCCACGTTTTGACCTTCAATATACGTGCGAAGCACATTCTGGACTTCTTCAATCGACAAACCGATACGGCCAATAGCCAGGCGATTGAGCTCAACCTGAAGATACTGCACACCTTCATTCTTCGGGGTATAAACATCTGTTGCGCCCCGTATCTGACTGACTGTTTCAACTATTTCATCAGCTGTCTGATTGAGCTTATCAATATCACTACCGAACAGTTTAATGGCAAGATCGCCACGGACGCCAGTCAGCATTTCCGAGACCCGCATCTGGATGGGTTGCGTGAAGTTATAATTGAAACCGCTGAAACGATCCAGTACAGCGCGAATGGTGTCCATGAGTTCGGCCTTTGTTTCAATTCGCCATTGATCACGGGGTTTCAGAACAAGAAACATATCCGTTTCATTGAGGCCCATGGGATCCAGTCTCAGTTCGTCCGATCCGGCGCGGGCGACGATGTTGTCAATTTCGGGGACTTCCTTCAGCAAGGCTTTCTGTACCACGGTATCGGTTTCAAGTGACTGCTCGAGACTGATTGATGGCAGTTTTTCAAGCTGTACGATGAGGCTGCCTTCATCCATTGTTGGCATGAATGACTTGCCTAGTTGAAAGTAACCAAAACCGGCTATCATGAGCGCCAGTATGGCGATTGTTGAAACACTGTAGGTATGACGCAAACACCATTTAAGCAGGGGGGTATAGCCACGTTCGAGCAGCCTCATCAACAGTGGCTCGTGATGACTCACATTCTTCAACAGGAATGAGGCCAGTACCGGAATAACCGTTAACGACAACACCAGGGAGGATGCCAGTGCAAAAACTATGGTCACCGCTACGGGTGTGAAGAGTTTGCCTTCCAGACCCTGGAGTGTCAGCAACGGCAGGAACACGATAATAATAATGGTTATGCCGGAGGCCATCGGTAACGCCACCTCACTGACGGCTCTGTATATGATATGCAACCGGGGTAGGTGTTTCTGGGCAGGACTTTGCCGCGACAGATGCGAAACAATATTTTCCACCACGACTACAGCGGCATCAACCAGCATACCGATCGCGATGGCAAGTCCGCCGAGACTCATCAGATTGGCGGACATGCCGAAATAATTCATCAGTATGAAGGTGGATAGTGCGGCCAGTGGCAGAATCAGGGCCACCGTGAGTGCGGCCCGCATGTTGGCTAGAAATAGCACCAGTAGGATCAGAACGAGAATGATGGCTTCCTGCAGGGCGCCGGTAACCGTTTCTACCGCTTGGTCGACAAGTTGGCCGCGATCATAGAAGGTTTTGACTTCCAGACCTTCGGGCAGACTCGGTGACAGTTCATCCAGTTTGGCCTTGACCCCTTCAACGACCTCGCGTGCATTGGCACCACGCAGTCCGAGTACCAGGCCTTCCACGGTCTCGCCCTTGCCAGCATGCGTGACAGCACCATAACGGGTCAGTGAGCCGATACGGATATCGGCCACGTCGTCGGCCCGGACCGGTTCGATCGGATGCGGCTTGACCACGACATTACGCAGATCCTCAAGGCTGGTGATGCTGCCTTCGGCGCGCACCAGTAGGGCTTCCTCATTGTCGTTGAGTCTTCCGGCACCGTCGTTGCGATTGTTGGCCTGTAGCTTGTCGGCGAATGTCTGGATAGTCAGTCCCTGGGCATAGAGCTGCTCCTTGTTAGGCATGACCTCGAACGTCCGCACGACACCGCCCAGGGCATTGACATCGGCAACGCCGGGTACAGTGCGTAATGCCGGGCGTATAACCCAGTCAAGCAGTGTGCGCCGTTCACGCAGCGACTGCGGACCTTCCAGGGTAAACATGAACATCTCGCCAAGCGGTGTTGTTATCGGTGCCATCCCGCCGGAGACGTTGCTCGGCAATTCACTCCAGATACCACTCAGGCGTTCGGACACTTGCTGGCGGGCCCAGTAAATATCCGTATTCTCGGAGAAATCCACGGTGATGGAAGCCAGCGCATACTTGGATGTGGATCGCAGCATGGTCTGATTCGGAATGCCCAGCATCTCGACTTCAATGCGGGCAGTAATCCTGGACTCGACTTCTGCCGGTGTCATGCCCGGCGCCTTGACGATAATCTGGACTTGAGGTGTCGACACATCGGGGAAGGCATCGATCGGCAGATTCTTGTAAGCATACCAGCCGCCGCCAGCGAGCAATGTAATGGCCAGTAACATGAGCAGACGCTGTGTCAGCGCAAACTGGATAATGCGGTTAAGCATTATTCATTACCACCTATACCGCTGAGTGCGGCCTTGAGCGTGGCGGTACCACTAATGGCGACGTTATCGTTGGTGTTCAGATCACCACTG
This sequence comes from Pseudomonadales bacterium, assembly GCA_040905125.1. Taxonomy (GTDB): domain Bacteria; phylum Pseudomonadota; class Gammaproteobacteria; order Pseudomonadales; family Azotimanducaceae; genus JBBDSF01. The sequence goes on from JBBDSF010000077.1 coordinate 3,882, forward strand.
ACAATAGTACTTTCTTTGGTCTGCTGTTCGATTTTGACATCACGCGCAACGTAACCACCCTCTGTTTGCACGAACACAAGAGTACGCTGATTCAAGCGGACGATGGCGGAGCGGGGCAGTGCGACGTTGTTAGCATCCTTGCAGTCACAGATAATCACAGTCTCCACGAATTGCCCCGGGCGTAGTTGGCCGGCGCCCTGTTCGATATTGGCACGAAGCAGAATACCCTGATCGGCGGCATGGACTTCACTGCCAATGGTAATGATTTGTCCGCCGGCTTCGCTGCCGGCAACCTGGACCTCATCACCCAGCTTGATATCACTGGCTCGGTTGAAAGGTATGTGGATTTCCAGCCAAAGCGGGTCGAGGCTGGCAATGCTATACAGCGGTGTCGAGGCATCGATTCGCTGACCGGCCGTAGCCATCTGCTCCATGATAATGCCTTCCATAGGCGCTCGCAGGGTGAGTACAGCGCTCAGTTTCTGAGTACGTTGTAATTGCTTAATCGCGTCATCTGCCATCCCGGCCAGCTTCAAGGCCTGGCGCCGCCGTTCCATAACAGCCCTGAGCTCTTCGTATTTGCTGCGCGATTCCAAATAGCGGCGTTCGGCAATGATACCTTCCTTGTGCAGTTGCTCGTCACGATCCAGATTAGTTTTCGCCAAATGCAATTGCGTCCCTGCCTGTAGGAAATCACTCTGCAAACCAATTAATTCGGGGCTCTGAATTCGTGCGACCGGCTGATCTTGGTCGACATGATCGCCGACGGCCACCAGCATGACTTCAACCATGCCGGCTTGGGTGGTACTGATGACCCGCTGCTGATCATTTGGCACGACTACCTGTGCGGGAAATCTGTCACTGGGAAAACTCGTTGCCGGTTTCGGTCGGGCGGTTTTGATGTCCACCTGTGAAGCCTGTTCCGTAGTCATGACCACGGCGTTCTCTTGTGCACTGGCAGCGGCGGTGACCCCCTGTAACAGTGCAGCAAGTAACGCTATAAAGGTATATTTCATGGAATAACACCTACCGCCTGATTGTATTGAGCAATATTGGCCTGCAACTCGATCTTGCGCTGGCGCAGATTCAGTTCAGTCCGGAATGCTTTCGCCTGGACACGTAGAAGATCAAACAGATTGGTTTCACCAAGATCAAAAGAGCGCCGTGTCAGCGCCAGGTTTTCACGAGCAAGTTGTGCCTGCTTTTGCGCCAACTCCAGTGCTTCACCTGTGGCGGCCAGTCTGTCCTTTGCCTTCTGCAAGCTTATATCGAGCTCGCGTTTCAGCAGATCCCGTTCGGTCTGACTCTGGGCAAGCGAGCTTTCGGCCGCGGCGATACGTGGCGCTGCCTGTGCGGGCAGGCCAAGGGGAATATTTACGGTCACGCCAATCGTGTTTTCATACTTGTTACCGATGGCTGCTGGTCGTTCATGACGGGTACCAACCATCACTGTGGGGTTGTCGCGTCGCTCAATTTCTACTTGCTTGCGTTTGGCACGCTTTGTTTCGACCGAGGCCATGGCATCAGCCAGTCCCGGATGATTCTGATCGACGGTTTGATTGTTCGCCTGTTGTTCCCGGAATTGAGCCGGTATCGTCTCCAGACCGGTCAGGATCCGGTAGCGGCTAAAATTCTGTTTCAGGGTTGCTCGGGCATTCAGATAGGCTTCTTGGCGGTCTAGTGTTTCCTGGCGCGCCAGTACTCGGTCAAGATGGGCGAGTTCTCCGGCCTCGACACGCCGGTTTACATCCTGCTCAAGATCACGGGCTGTTTGCCATGCCTTATGATTGAGTAGTGCCTGATTGCTGTTGGCACGGATGGTCCACAGGAGGTCACGAAGCTGACCAGCAATAGCAAGTTGCAGCGCATGCTTGGAGGCAGTAACAGACTGGGTACGATTTTCAGCTACCTGCCGGCGGGCATCACGCTGACCCGGTAGCCAGACGGGTAACTCGACTCCCCATTCCCACTCCCGAAGGTTCTCGACATTGCCGACCTGGCCGGTGTTATGTCTAACCTGCAGTGCCGCATCATCAGCCAACAGGGCATTGGCCTGTCGGCGAATGGCCGCCGCTTCATCGAGACGCGCCTTGAGTACCTCCCGGCTGGGATTGCGCTGATAGGTTGCCTCCAGCACATCCGCTAATGAGAGTCCGGATGCTGTCGGAATGTTGATTACCGCCAAATTCGACTCGGCATGATTGGCAATGGCGGCGTTGTCCGGTGAATGTACCCCCATGACCAGCAATATCAGGGAAACCTGAGTAAGCTTTAAGCGTAAACCTTTAATCATATAATACATTCAGCCTTGTTCGGCGGGCCCGCGCATCAGCCAGTGGCGCGCCGCGCCCAGAATGTGCACCCCGAGCAGTAGTGGCAAGCCATAGACGGCCAGAAACTTGTGGACTTCCTCAGCGGGTTCGTGGATGAAGGCCAGGCTCTCCAGGGGTATATAGAAGGTGAACCAGCCAAACACGTTCATGCCCTCGCCTTCGGTGAACAGGTAGAGCGGCCCCGTGACCACCAGCAGCACCAGAACGACCAGCAGCGCCCTGTGCATCCACCAGGCACCGATCCGCGTGACGGCGTCGGCGTCCGGGTGGTCCGGAAAGCCCTCGCGAAGCCTTACAGCCGTTCGCCAGATCACGAACAGCAGCACGAAGAATCCCAGCGCGATATGGATGGACATGATATAGTCTTCGGCCGGATCCGGCGCGGCGCGCGCGGTCAGGCCAAGTGTGAGCATAGCGGCGACCAGCAAAGCGGTAATCCAGTGGTTGAGGATCGACAGGCCCGAATAGCTTTCTTTCCGGTTCAATGATTTCATTACGAGCTCCTTGTGCACGTACTCTTTGCATGTATTCTTCGTTCCAGTGTCCAAATGACGACTGCTGAAACAATATGATAGTGCCCGCGCTGGGCACCGGTAATCGGGCAAAAGACATACTCCGCAATTTCCAAACCATTTCAAAGGCCTGCAACTGACGATGTTCGACTTCTCCCACCGGCAGCGGCTGCCCCTGATGCTTGCCGGCATCTTCGGGCTGATCTTCGGGCTGGTCGCCTGGGATCTGGCTTCGGATTATTCCGAGGGCGTCGATCCGCTGCATGTGGCCATCGAGTCGCTGGTGCTCGCGCTATCGGGTACGGCGATGCTCTGGTTTGTGCTGCGCACCTTGCGCCAGCGCCAGCATCTGAGTGATCTGGAAGGCAACCTCGGCCGTGCGCGGCGCGAATCGATTCGCTGGCGCGAACGCTACCAAGACACAATCCGCGGGCTGTCTGCCGCCATCAACGATCAGTTTGAGCGCTGGGAATTGAGCGCGGCGGAAGCCGAGATCGCGATGCTGATGCTCAAGGGGCTGGGGCTGAAGGAGATCGCGGAGATTCGTGGCACCGGCGAGCGCACGGTGCGCGAACAGGCCCGCAGCGTCTACCGCAAGGCCGGTGTCCCCAACCGCTCGGCGCTGTCGGCGTTCTTCCTCGAAGACCTGCTGGCCCCGATAGAGGCCACCAGAATGCGCGAAGACGCTTCAAATACAGTAAGTATAAGCCCCCTTTGCACTGAAAAACTACCCTGACCACCCCGCAGCAACCCGGCCATTCCGCTACCAGACGCAGTCAATCTCATCTGATGCGGTGGCTGAATTGGCTAAATCGGCCAGATTTCTGTCCTGTGACCCTCTCAAACCAAACCGTCAAACGCCAGGCCGGTTACGCACAACGGGGAAGACCGGATTAGAAATCGTGAGTGTTTAAAATTAAATCACTCCGGCCCT
>JBBDSF010000078.1:0-15864 GCA_040905125.1 Pseudomonadales bacterium
AAAATAAAATTTGGCTGAGCTTGTATTTTGAACAATTACCGCTTGAAAGTTTTGTTCGTGAGTCATCTACAACACCTGTTGTCATACTTGAAAAAGGGCGCGTTGTATTGGCGAATCAGACCGCCTCTTCACTGGGTATTTGCCGGGACAGCAATATGGATGCAGCTATCGCCTTGAGCGAAAAGGTTATCAGCTTCGAAAGAGACAAAACAAAGGAATTATCAGTTCTTGCTCATCTTGCCCAGTGGGCCTATCAATTTACGCCCAGCGTTTCGATAAAAGCGCCCGACAGTCTTTTGTTGGATATTACCGGTTGCCTCAAACTTTTTAATGGCCTTTATAATCTAAAAAAACTAATTCAGGCAAAAATTGATGAGCTCGGCTATACAGTTGTTCTCCGAATCAACAAAACACCGCTTGCAGCTCTTTATACAGCGTATACCAGAGCGCCGGATAATACGGGAGACATTCTCCCCTCATTGCAAAAATTACCCATCGACTGTCTTCGAGTTGAGGGGAAGATTATCGATTCATTAAAGCGAACAGGAATACATGACCTTGGGGCATTGCTAAAACTACCCGAAAGCGGTCTGACACGACGTTTTGGCGTATCCTTTACGGAACACCTGCAAAAATTGCTCGGAAAAAAAGCAGACCCTCAAAAATTTATTAGTCCCAAACCTGAATTTTCCAGCGAAATTATTTTTTTATCTGATGTTACAAATTTGAACTCGCTAATTTTTCCGATGAAACGTCTTTTAAGCGAATTCTGTGACTTTTTGAAAAGTCGCCAGCTTTATGTCGATCAATTTACCTGGAGCTTATCTCACCGAAGTCACCCATCCAGATCTTTCGATGTTAATTTGTCCAGATCTGACAACGATACCTCAATGTTTCAGGCGCTGACGGCATTGCATTTGGAAAAAATTGACGATGTAAAGGAAATCGATTCGCTTTGTTTGTCCGCCTCTGTGTTTTCCCCTGCTGATTTTTCTTCAGGGAGTCTTTTTCATGACACGCGGTTACATCAACAAGGTTATAATCATGGCGACCGTCAGCGAACTGACAAACTGATTAATATGTTTCGGGCAAGGCTTGGTCCTGAATGCTGTTTTGGTCTCTCTCTGGCTAATGATCACCGCCCGGAAAAAGCCTGGAAGCGAGTACGGCTGGATCAAATGAATCCCGGGTACCAGGGAAATCAATCTGGTCCAAGGCCTTGTTACTTGCTGGAGTCTCCCCGCAGGCTGAAAACCGCCGAAACGCTGCAATTGCTTAAAGGACCTGAACGTATCGACTTCGGTTGGTGGGATCCGGCCGGGAAAGTGGCCAGGGATTACTATATTGCACGTCATAATAACGGTGCGTTGTACTGGATCTTCAATTGCCACAATCAGGGAAAATGGTACTTGCACGGGATATTCGCGTAGCCTGATCAAAAATAATAGACTTCTGACGTCAGCCGTCCCCATAAAGAGCCACTGTGGTCAGTTCCATGAAACATTCGAATAATTATCGCGCCAAAAAAGAATCGTTTGACAATATGCTGACCTTGTATGGCCGCAAGCCGGTACTGGAAGCTTTGAGAAACCAGCAAATTCAAATCTATCGGCTGCATGTGGCAAAAGAATCGACCGCCTCCCCTTCGATGAAAGATATTCTGAACCTTGCAGAAGAGAGGCACGTGGAAGTCCGAAGGCACACCAGAAAAGAGTTGTCCCGGATTTCGGGTAATACCCGACAAGACCAGGGAGTTGCGATTGATGTCATGCCACCTCGATACCAATCGTTACATGATTTGCCAATCGACTCAGCGAACATGGAACTGATGGCTCTGGAGCGCATTACCAATCCCCAGAACCTGGGCATGATTATCCGTTCCATAACAGCATCACCCCTGTCTGGCATCATACTGCCCCGCACGGGTTGCGCAAGATTGGACGGGCTTGTGATCAAGGCAAGTGCCGGCACTCTTTTTCAGTGTCCTATATATCATTGCGAGGATTTGATCAGCGGGCTTGACTACCTGGAGGACACTGGCATCGAGATCATTGGCCTTTCATCCAGGGGAACATGGGACATCATGGAAACAGGCGGTCCAGGCCGGCGAGTCGTGCTATTGGGCAATGAGACGGACGGGCTGACGGAATCTGCCCAGGCGAGGTGCCATCGCATGGCGCGCATCTCTCTTCAAAACGAGGTGGAATCTCTCAATGTCAGTGCCGCCGCCGCGATTATCGCCTTTCGATCTCTGTTTCATCACCGTTGATATCCTGTCTCAGCCAGCCGCGGGCTGGCATCAAGGATGAAATTGGATTATTGTGGCGCGTGCTTCAATCCGGTTCCAGAGCCGGATATATCATTCATTTTTTAGTAGTGAGCATCACTTTGACTTTCATGACTCATAGTAACGTTGTGGCAACTCGTGTTGTTTCCACGCTTGTACTTTTCGCTTCTGTATTTCTGGTTTCCTGTGGCAGTGAGGATGGGTTTGAAACCGCACCTACACCGCCCAGGGGATTCTTGCGTATGGTCAATGCCGTTCCCGACTCGCCTGCTTTGCGGTTTATCGTCGAAGAACGTGAGGAAGCGACTCTGCGATTCGGTGAGGCTTCCCAGTTTGCCGGAGTACTCCCGGATGTTCCCCTGGACTTTAGTGTGACCTACTTTGACGATGGGACAAGTGTGCAACTCATCACGGATCAATTTGCCATTGCGCCGGACGGAGATTTCACTGCGGTCGTGACCGGTACCCTGGACAGCCCACGCCTTATATTAATCGACAATTCGCCTGTCGACTTTGCCGATGACACGAATGAAAGCGAGATTCAATTTGCGCACGCGGCGGCCAATGGACCCGACTCAGTGGACATATTCGTTAGTGAACAGAGTGAGCCTAATTCAGTCCTGGGGTTTGGCGAAGCAACAGCAGTACAAACCCTGTCCGCGAACGTTGAAGCCGAAATCAATGTGCACTCGCCCGGTGAAACTGAAGCGCTATGGTCCTCTGGCCCCTTTGCATTTTCGGCCGCGACCCGGCAATTGTTATTGCTTGTGGATTATTTTGGGCCCGGCGATACCCCCGTCAGAATGCTTGCCATCGGTCAAAATGGCGCCCGTCCATTTCCCGAAGAAGACCTGCCTGCTGCCCTTCGCGTAGCCAATATGATCCCGGACAGAGGCCCCCTCGATGTTACGGTCGATAGTAATCTCGTGGCAGAAAATATCGATTTCACTGATGTTACCGATCACATTGAATTAACGTCGGGAGAACTGCCCATACGAGTCACGCCGACAGGGCAACCGGATACCATCGTGTTCGAGGGTGACTCGGAAGTTGTCACCGGTCAATTTCAGACCTTGACCGTGGCCGGACTGGATACCGATACAGAGGTCTCAGTTTCGGAAGACAATGCAAGGCGTCTGTCTTTGGGAGCCACAATAAGCGTTTCGCACTCGTCACCGGGTGTCGAGGACGAAACCCTGGATGTATATTTGCTCGAACAGGGACAAGAGGTAACCGATACTCGGCCTGACCTCAGCCTGAACTTCCTCGTGACCGGCACCGTGCTGGTCGATCCTGGCAGCTTCGATCTGGTCGTGACCACATCAGGCACTGACGACATTATCTTTGGTCCGCAGCGGATCGATCTCGTTCGAAACGGCATCTTCAAAGTATTTATACATGATACCCCCGGGGGTGGCACGCCCGTCCAGATTACTCTGGGAGATGACTTCGTCAACTGATTCAGGGACGGAAAAGGACCTTGTAAACGGATGGATCGCGCGCCGCGTCCAACGCAGGCTCGTAATCTTCCAGGGCGAATTGCTTGAACGTGATGTGGGACAGCTTGATTCGCCCTTCCCTGAGCCAGGTTATCGCTTTATCGAAGGGACCACAGCGCGATCCGATCAAGTTAAGTTCGTTGACGACAATGTAACTGGCATCGAGTGATAGTCTGCCGGTGTAGGTGCTTTTCATGACGACCGTTCCGCGCGGCCGCACTGCTTTCAATACCTGATCCAACATTGACGGATTCCCTGTACAATCCACAACCAGGTCATAATCACCAACAGGTTCCTCAACGGGTGTTACCTGCAGTGGTTCGATACTCGCATAACGAGAAGGCGTACGTACCAGCACATCGACATGATCACTACTGTTGGCCAGAACCTGCATAACAAGCTGCGCCAGTCGACCGGCGCCGGCAACCAGCACTCGTGTGCCGCTGTTCACCGATACTTGCTCAAGGATTTCCAGAGCGGCAGCCAATGGTTCCACCAGAACCGCGGATTGCTCATCAATGTCGTCAGGTAACTCGAATGCATTATCGATGGGTACTGAAACGAATTCAGCAAAGGCGCCGGGATGATCTTTGATACCGACAACACGGCGGTTCGCGCAATGATTGGGTATTCCCGCGTTACAGAATCCACAATCTCCACAGCCTATATTGATGCTGGCAACGATACGTTTGTTCAACCATTGCTCCGGTCCCTGGACAACCAGTCCAGTGAACTCATGACCCGGTATGCCGCGAAAATTGTAATAGCCACGTATGAGTTCCATGTCAGTGCCACAGATACCGGCATACGTCACCTTGACCTTGAGCATGTGCTGGTCAGGTGCCGGCGGAGGGATATCATCGCGACAGGTCAGCTGATTATCTTCAAGCCATAACGCTCGCATGACGTGACTCTAACCCACATTATTCATGAACACCAAGTCCTCCTGCCACCCGTCCGCACGCCAGATGGTCGTTCATGAATAATCCGGGCTAACATGTTCCGGGATTTTTGGCTTTTGTCAGTGACTGGTTTATCCTCCCTGCATCGCCGAGCAACCACAGGAATGTTTGACCATGGGAGCAATCACCATGCCCGACGGCTGGCAGATCAAAAAACTGGCACCGGCATTGGGGGCGGAAATCAGAGGACTTCGTTTGTCTGGCGCAACCCCTGACGATATCGAGGCGATCAAGGATTTATTACATCAGCACCTGGTGTTGTTCTTCCCGGATCAACATCCAGATGTAGAGGAACATGTTGCGTTTGGCCGCCAATTCGGCCAACTGGAAGGTCATCCCAACTTAAAAAATCCTTATACGGAACATCCTGAGTTGTTTGAACTGGCGGCAACCAATGGTGGCGTAGCCGACGAATGGCATACAGATATCACTTTTCGACCCGAACCCGCCTTGATGTCGATACTCCATATGGTGAAGTGTCCCGAGATTGGCGGGGACACAATGTGGAGCAGTTTATATGCTGCCTATGACAATCTGTCGCCACCCATGCAGGATTTGTGTGAAGGCTTGACCGCATTGCACGACGCTTTGCCCCATAACAAACCCGATCAGATGGCCGTACATCCGGTGGTTCGTGTTCATCCGGTTACAGGGCGAAAGGCACTGTACGTAAACGAACATTTTACTCGGCGGATTGTTGAACTGAATGCCGGGGAAAGTGATACATTGCTGCGGTACCTCACCCGATGGGTCACCAGCCCTGCCTTTGTAATTCGCTATCGTTGGACGGAAGGTACAGTGGCCATATGGGACAATCGGTGTACCCAACACTTTGTGCTCAATGATTTCCAGGGCGAGCGCATCATCCAACGGGTGACAATTATGGGTGACAAACCTGAAGGTGCCCGCGAGCCGCGGTGGCGACCCTGGATCAGACCCGGGCGCTTATCCGCGACCAGTCGTCATGATCGACAATTGCACCAGTATTTAAAGTCCCTGCAGGATGCCGGCAAGGTTGAATAGTTTCCGGTCGCCTTCATTGCGTGAAACCGACAACAGTTTGGAGACAATGTGACAGCACCACTTGATGGAATTACGGTTATCGAGGTCGATAGCTGGATGGCTGCACCCAGTGCGGGCGCAATACTGACCGATCTCGGCGCGGACGTTATCAAGGTAGAACCTCTGGCCGGAGATCCCATGCGAGACAACGGCAGGCCGGCAAAAATCGAAGGATCTCTGCAAGGTTATGACTTTCAGTTCGATGTGGATAATCGTGGCAAGCGTTCAATTACTGTGGATTTAAGCCAGGCTGCCGGCGCTGCGCTGGTTCAACGACTTTGCAGACAGGCCGATATTTTTCTCTGTAATTTACTGCCTCGGCGCCAGGAAAGATTTGGTCTCGATCCTGCGAGTTTATTTGCGATTAGTCCGACACTGGTTCATGCGACATTGACCGGTTATGGTGGCGAAGGGCCGGATGCGTGGCGCCCCGGTTACGATGTCACTGCATTTTTTGCACGTTCGGGTCTCTATGATGCCATGCGCGAAGGCGCCGACGGTGTTATACCGATGGCACGTCCGGCTCAGGGCGATCATACAACCGGACTGGCACTGGTGACGGCAATACTTGCGGCGCTCAGACTGATGGAAAAGACTGGAGAGGGACAGGCGGTTGAAACTTCCCTGTATGAAACTGCCGTATGGACCCAGGCCAGTGATTATGGTGTGACTGCGGTCGACAAGGCACCCGTAAGACAACGGGCGCGGGATGAGATGTTGTTGCCCACCGCTAACCGATATCCTTGTGGGGACGGCAAATGGGTCGTGTTTAATATGCCCGAGCCGGCCTATTGGCCGCCTTTCTGCCGTGCCATTGGACGCGAAGATTGGTTGGAAGATGAACGTTTCCAGGACCCGCGCAGTCGTTACCGCCACATGAAAGAGTTGGTCAAAGGCATCGATCAAGCACTCGCCGGCAAAAGTCGAGACGAGTGGGGAAAGATTTTCGACGACGCTGGATTGATCTGGGGCCCGGTCCTTGCATTACACGAGGTTCCCAATGATCCTCAGGCTGACGCAATCAACCTGTTTCCTGTTTTGAACCACGCCACAAGAGGTGAGTACCCGACGGTAAACATTCCCATGCGATTCAGGACGGCTGACGTGGGGCCGAAAGGCCCCGCCCCGGAATGTGGGCAGCATACGCGGGAAATTCTCTCAGATGTCGGTCTGGGTCAAGACGAAATTGAGCGCTTGCTGTTTGACGGAATTGTCGGGACCCCGTCCGTTTCATCAGAGTAAGATTAACTCATTTGCGACTGAAGATAATTGGCAAGACCTGTCTTGTCGATCAGATTCAGCTGGGTTTCAATCCAGTCCACATGTTCCTCTTCATCAGTCAGGATCTTTTCGAACAGTTCCCGGCTCACATAATCATCTACTGACTCTGCGTAGCCGATGGCCTCCCGCAGGTCGGGCAACGCGCTCATTTCCAGTTCCAGATCGAATTTGAGCATCTCCGGAACCGCTTCGCCTATCATCAATTTACCCAGTTCCTGAAGATTGGGCAAACCTTCCAGGAACAAGATTCGCTCCATCAACTTGTCCGCATGCTCCATCTCTTCTATGGATTCCTTGCGCACTTTCTCCGCCAATTCCTTGAGTCCCCAGTCTTCCAGCATTTTCGCATGCAGGAAGTACTGATTGATGGCGGTCAGCTCGTTTTTCAGCACTTTGTTGAGATGTTCGATGATCCGGGAATTTTGGGGTTTCATGGATGTTTATCCTGATACGGCGTTTAAAACAAGGCTAATTATCGGCTTGTGGGCCGGAGCTTGGCAAGGGCCAGAACATTAAAATTTAGCTTGCAATTAAGAATCATTCGTATTTAAAATAGGCATAGCAGTGATGGAGAGATGGCCAATGTACGTTTGTGTATGCAATGCAGTCCGAGACACGCAGATTCGCGAAGCGGTACAGCGTGGTTGTAATGAACTCGATGACCTCACCGAAGAGCTTGGTGTCGGGAATGCCTGTGGTACCTGTGTCGAATATGCCAGGGCATTGCTCGAATCTCAGTTGGAAGCCCAGCTTGAAGGTCAGTTGGAACAGTCAACTGACAACACTGCCTTCTACGCCGCCTGATCGCAGGCGAGTTCATCCCGAGGCATGGTATACTCCGGCGGCAGGCACGAGACGCGCGATGCGTGCCAGTGCCGTGGACGGTATCATGCCCGGGTGATGAAATTGGTAGACATGCGTGGTTTAGATCCACGTGCCGCAAGGTATGTCGGTTCGAGTCCGACCCCGGGCACCAAATCAGTTAAAGGTGAGAATTATTGAAGGCACCAGGTCTCGTCACTGCCCTCTTATGTCTCCTGTCCGCTACATCCGGGGCCCAAGAGCTGGATTGCCGAAGTGTCCACGAACCAGAGACACGCTTCATGGTTTCGCTGGATACTGACGCTGCCGTCGCCCGACTTGTCTTGCCGGATCAAACCCACGTGATGTCACCGCTCATTATTGAAGACAACCGTTATTACTTTTACGAGCTGGTTCCGGGGTCACAGGATGAACGAGTCGAGACCCGACGGATGTTTCGCTACGAAAAAATTCCAGGCAAGGTGTTCTTTATCGATCAGGATGACGGGGCTTTCTTACACGGAGACTGTAATCCCGTTCAGCCCTGATTCTCTGTCAGGAAATCCTGTTTAATCCTGTGCCATTCCATTTTCATCCAGGGCGTGTACTGTTCCGGATGGTTGAACAGATCATCCTCCAGTTTTTTGCTCGAAACGAACCGCCATGTTTCGATTTCATTCCGATTGGGTTTGATCTGGTCTTCCTCAGCATGTCCTGCCCATACCCAGCACAACTCGTGTTCGGTACCGATATCCTTGTAACCGGCCTTGTACTCGAATTTGTACAGGTACTTGAGCCCGATGGTGATACCCATTTCCTGCGCTAATCGACGGTGAACCGCTTCCTCCATAGTCTCGCCGGCGCGCGGATGACTGCAACAGGCATTCGACCAATAGCCAGGCCATAGGAACTTCTGTGAACTGCGTTGCTGCAAGAGCACCTCACCTGCGGCATTAAATATGAATATGGAAAAAGCCCGATGGAGCACCCCGTCGCCCAGATGGCAGTCCCGCTTTGGCATCTGGCCAATCTGATCGTCGTTTTGATTCACCAGAATTAACGGTTCGACATCCGAGGACACGACCGTTTCGCCGACGCAACTCATTGTCCTTTTCCCTGAGTCGTACCCACTGTCACTTCGAGGGCCTTGAATCCTGCCTTGGTAAGACCAGTCGCCACGTTATCCGAACTTTCGTCATCACACAGGGCAACGATTGACCCACCCCCTCCTGCGCCTGTTAGCTTCGCGCCGAGCGCGCCTCGGTCTCTTGCGATTTGCACCATCCTGTCCAGTTCCGAACTCGATACCTGAATGGCACCGAGAAGCGACTGATTGACATTCATCATCTCGCCCAACCGGGGGAGGTCTCCTTTCTGAATAGCATCTATGCCGGACTCGGCAGTGACCATAAAGTTATCGAACAGGTGTTCATACAAGCGCTTATCGCGCCGCCATCGATCTCGGACTCCGGATACCATATCGACCGTCAAACTGGGATGGTCGGAAATACCTATAACAAGCCTAAGCGGCCGTTGAATTTCAAGAAAATCCATCCGCGGATTTTCCCCCGATTGGAAAACTATAGGACGTCCATATGTCGCAATCGTATTATCTATACCTGACGGTGTGCCATGCGCCGCGCGTTCACATTGAAAGGCATAGTTATTGATTGTTTCATCCGATAAGTCCAGTTGCAGGTGCTTGTCCACAGCTCGGATTATTGCTACCGCGATGGCGGCGGACCCGCCCAATCCCATTGCTGCCGGTATATTCGGTTTTACATGAATTGATAGATGCTGATCGGCAATACCCAGTTGTTTGAACACGTTCTGTAACGCCGACCACCAAATAGAATTCGACTCTTCCAGTTTCCCGTCAATGTCCCAGGCGGGTACTTTAATTTCAGTGGGTTTGTCTGATTCCAGCACCTCCGCTGTTACCGCGAGTGGAATGGGGACTGCGATCGCAGGTCGACCGTAAACCACCGAATGTTCACCTAACAATATTATTTTGCCATTGGATGAGGCTACCGTGTGATGTTCTCGCGTAACGTCCGGAACTCGATCCGATTGCCGTAGCTCGGCAATAATTTCGTGTGCACGACCAACTCGAATATCAGCACTCTCGATCAAACGACTGACTACAATTTCGAAAATTTCCTCTGGCGCGCCGGCGGTGACGGTAACACTGCGGGCGTGTAACGACATATGTCCCTTTTGTATGCCCTCCGTTGAAAGCGCCTTGATGGCAGCAAAATTCTGCGCTAACCCAACGGCACCCATTAGCTGCGCCAGCTCTCTGGCTGATTCTATGCCGAGAATGCGCTGGCTGATGGCAGTTGTTTCGTTTGCCTGTAGCGAGCCACCCAGAATACCTACTTTGACAGGTATCTCGATTTCCCCTTTCAGGGATCCGTCCTTGAGTGCGTACCACCGGGTCAGGGCGGAATAACGTCCATTTCGGGCCGCGTAAGCATGTGCACCCGCTTCCAGCGCCCGCCAGTCGTTGCCAGTGGCGATAGCCAGTGGATCGATGCCGTTCATAATGCCTTTGTTATGCGTCGCGGCCCTGTATGGATCTATGGCCGCAAATTGGGACGCCAGGATAATGCCGTCCCTCACTTCCTCGCCGGGATAATGCACCCCTTCCAACTGCTCCACCCCGACCGTGACCGAGGCTTTGACGATGGAGCGATCGGTCAGGTTCGATAATATCCTCAGAAATACACGTCCTTCTGTCAGCGCCTCTATGTCCACCGCGATCTCTTCGCACATGGCGTTGACGATATTTGCTCCCATCGCATCGCAGGTATCGACCAGCAAATGGACAACCAGCATCAATGGGTTTTCTTCGGATTCCGGGAATATATGAACCTCGATGTCCTGGGCACCACCACCACGTGTAGCCATGCCGGGATGCAACGTATTTAACTTGTCCAACAACTGTTGCTTGTGTCCCAGTATGACCTCACGTGCCGACCAGGGCTCCGGCGGATTAACAACCTGGATCTGACCGATTAACAATGATTCATCACAGGTGGCCTGTATTCCACCAGACTGCCGGAATGCCTTCGCCGCCGAACTGACCGCGGCCACAATTGAAGGTTCTTCAACAACGATCGGCACGACGTAATCCTTGCCGTTCACCAGGAAGTTCAGGCCCAGCCCCATGGGCAAGCCCATAATGCTGATGACGTTCTCGATCATTTTGTCGGCTATGTCCAGACCCAACACGTGGCGTCCCTCTTTGAGCGACGCGTAATCCTCGCTGGATATCCAGCCACTCTCGTGCATCGCCGCAAGCCGCTCTGGGATACTCAGGTTATAGAATCCCGGAAATCTTGCCTTATCCATTAATACTCCTTGCATCGCATTTGCTCGATGGAATCATCTCGCCTGCCGACAAGACGAGATAGCCATCAAGTTTTAAAAACTCACTTAGCCTCATTATTTTCTGCGCGTCCGTGGAAAACGCGATACCAAAGTCACCACCGCCTGCACCAGAGGGCTTGTAGACACATTGCGCCTGTTCCACAACTTCTCGCAGTTGCTGATGCGCGGGAGTATAGAAGTGTAAACCCGTCTCTTCACTCAGCTTAACGAGTTGTTGGTTGAATTGAGCAACTTTATCAACGAACTCTTCAGTCTGTCGACTTTCAAAATCGGCTATCGCAGCTCGGGAGACAGAGCCAAGTGCACTCAGATGTTCCGCTGCAGCGGTTGGTGCGTGACGACGCCACGCATCGAATTGGTGGACATAGTTTGTCGTTATCGCCGCTTCACCGCTCCAGATAAACAGTAGATGAAGTCCCGGCGGTATTTCTGCTGACACGGGTGACCTTCCCTGTTTGAAGTGAATACAGCCTTCCATAACACTGGTTGCAATGTCCGCCCCACTACCCAGTCCGCCCTGGAACGCGGTATGGCAATGGCTCGCAAGGTCGAGTAATTGATTCGGGGCCAGTTTTTCGGGACACAGTGCCTTCAGGATAGCCACCATCAAGGCTGCGCTGGAACCCAGGCCGAGTTTGATCCCACCTGAATAAAAAGAGCTCGTATCAAGCTCGACCGTATGGTTTTCCAGGCATCCGCGGTCGAACAGTTCACGTTCCTCCAGGCCTTGTATGGCGGACTCAAGAATTGGGGTATGTTCGATCGATTCCCGGCGTTTACAATCAGCGTTAATCAAAACTTCTGTCGACCGGGACGGGTAGATGTTCACCATTGCCCGGTGGTTGATGGCCACCAGCAACGCACTGCCCCCGGCAAGTACGCTATACTCGCCCAGCAAAAATGTTTTACCCGGCGCCGATGCCGTTATCTTCAATGACTCGTCCTCGTGATTTGAGGTTCCCCCCCGATAAAAGTAGAAATCGTCTCGATGACACCCGGTATGGCCAGCAATTCTTTCTCCACTGATTCAGCACCACCTGGCATGCAAACAACTTTCACCTGCGCACCCGCGTCGATAGTGAAAAAAACGGGTATGCCCTGCTTTCGCAATGCTCTGACACGATGAATGACATCGATCGTCGTACCGTTCCAGTATAGAACACCGGGACGGCTCGCCATTATCGTTGCGTGCATCTTCAGACAACTATGTTCACTTACCGTTGCCAGCTTCTCGAAGTCGCGTTCGGCTATCGCTTCACGGGCAATGGAAAGATCAGCTTCATGTGTATTGATCCAGCTCTCAAAAAAAGGCGAAGTACGCTTGCTCAATTCCATACCTTCGGTCGAACCGGTCTCCTTTGGTGCAGCCGATGTAAGTGTGATGACCACTTCCAAAGGCCAGGTTGCTCCATCGGTAATTTTTGAGGCAAAGGCCTCCGGGCCAGCATGCATTTCGACGAAGCCGCCGAATACTGAACGAGCTGCGGAACCCGAGCCTTCGCGGGCCAGTTGCGAAACAGCCTGGCGAGTGAGGCCAAGAGACAACAGCTTATCGACACCCAGCGCAAGGGCGGCAAAACCGGATGCGCTGGATGCCAGGCCGGTTCCGGTTGGAAAGTTATTACTCGATCGAACTTCGAAGCATTCTGTTCTCCCGTACAGATCACGTGCCCGATTCAGAAATTTCTGTACGCGCGCCACGGCGGCACCGCCGTTATCTCCGTTGATGGTAATGTGATCGATACTACCATCATGGACCTGCATCCTGGTAACGGTAGCCAATCCTTCCAGGCCAATTGACACAGAACCAACCGCGGGGATATTGCCCGGCAAGTCGCTCTTGCCCCAGTACTTAACCAGCGCAATATTGGCACACGTCCTGATCTCCAGGTTATCCAAGTCTCAATTCCAATTGCTTATGGCAAAGGCAGCTCACATTGGCCTTGCGGGCCGTATTTTACCGATTTCGGCACAAATTACAGCCAATACGGTGCCTGATATACTGAATTAATCTAGTGTCATGTCGTGCAAGTACATATTACTGAGAACACATAAAGAAATGGAAGGAAACTTCGAATCCAGAGTTCCGGCATACCGGCGACGAACCGAATCCGTCATGGCGACAAGCCTCCCCAGGCCGGGGGAGGTTCCCTCGAGACTCCACGATGCTATTACCTACGCCGTTAAGGGAGAAGGAAAGCGTATCCGTCCGTTGCTGGTCTATGCGACTGGGGAAATGTTGAATATCGAACCGACTATTCTTGACTTTCCTGCAGCTGCTTTGGAAATGATTCACACTTACTCGCTGGTCCATGACGATTTACCGGCTATGGATGACGATGATTTGCGACGCGGGCGCCCTACTCTGCACAGACAATTTGATGATGCCACTGCCATTCTCGTGGGCGATGCTCTTCAAACAATGGCATTTCAAGTTCTCGCCGAAGCGCCCGTCGATGAGGCGGTCAAGTGTCGATGGATTTCGATTCTGGCTCGCGCGGCCGGCCCGGAAGGCATGGCAGGCGGTCAAAGCATGGATCTTGATCGTGAGACGGGGCCCCTCGATCCAGACGAACTTGAGACCATGCACAGGATGAAGAGTGGTTCCCTTATTACAGCGGCAGTGGATATGGCAACCTGCGCATCGCCAACACTCGATGAATTGAAACAGCAAAAATTACTCGAATTCGCCGACAATATCGGTATGGCTTTTCAAATACGCGATGACGTGCTGGACGTGGAATCGAGCACGGACGCATTGGGTAAACCTCAAGGTTCAGATCAGGCCAGAGGGCGGTCTACTTATGTCAGCTTGCTGGGGTTAGACAATGCCAGGACACAATTCGAGAGCTATCACAAACGGGCATGCTGGGCGCTCTCTGAAGTTGGTGAGAACAACGAAGCACTTCTTTGGCTGGCAGATTATATTGTTAAACGTTCGAGCTAGTGCCAGGTGCCCTGATCTCAGGTTTTGACCCCGTTCATTCGTTGTGGAATCAATCGCTGAGGGGAGACTTCCCAGTCCTGAGACCAACCGGGTTGCTGCACTTCTCCCACCGGATCATTGGAGGTGATCAGCTCCCATGACTGTCGAGATTCGAGCAGTTTCAAACATAACTGGTTATTGAGCGAATGGCCGGACATGTAACCTTCGACCTCGCCTATGATGGGATGCCCAAGTAAGTACAAGTCACCTATCAGATCAAGGAGTTTGTGCTTAACAAACTCGTCTTCGTAGCGTAATCCCTCTTCGTTAAGGATCATGTAATCATCAATACCGACAGCATTCTCAAGGCTCGAACCATGGCAACGATTTATCGCTTGCGCCTGTTCCAGTTCATCAACCAATCCGAACGAACGTGCTCTGCTAACGTCGTTAATATATGACGTGCGAGCGAAATCAATTTCAACATGTTTCGGGTAACGATTATATACGGGATGGTTATAAACAAACGTATATGCGCCCTTAAATCCGTCAAACGGTTTCAGGGTTGCACTGGCCTGCCCTTCTTTTACTTGAATTTCCTTTTTGATACGAATCAATTTTTTCCCGGCACTTTGTTCGACAATACCGGCGCTATGAACCAGATAAATGAAGGGTGCCGCACTGCCATCAAAAATGGGTACCTCTCCACCATTTAATTCGACAATCAGATTGTCTATGCCTACACCCCACAAGGCAGACAGTAAATGTTCGACGGTCGAGACAGTTATGTCGTCTTTGCGAACGCTGGTAGCCAGCGTCGTATCACAGACGTTTTCGACGCGGGCGGGAATCCGGGTAAAGTGGTTGCCTTGTGAATGGACGAGCACGATGCCAGTGTCAGGTTCGGCAGGTCTCAAAGTCATGCGGACCTTGGCGGCCGAATGAACGCCTATTCCGATGGCGTGGACCGCTTCCCTGATCGTACGTTGTCGTAACATCCCGGAGTCCTGATTCATATGTAGGATCGCTACTATACGCACTTTTTAAATAAAGATGAAGAGAAAATGAAGAAATTCTGTATGGCCTGGCGCACATAGCAGGCTTTGAACCACGAGCTTCATCCGGGCATATCTTTCGCCAACGTGAACGCGATCACAGAATCAACACGGTCGCTCACCTACACTGCCTCCTTACGTCATACAAACAACTTGTAATGCTGTACCGCACAACCAATAACGGACCACCCCCGGGAGGGGTTTACACATGATAATCAAATTGCTCACTCTTCTCATCCTTATTGGCATCGCGACCACCGCAGTTGCCACGGATGCCATTTATCGATGCACTGATGAAAAAGGTAATCCCGCTTTTTCCGACACCAGCTGTGAAGAGATCGGCAACGCGATCATGCCGGACCACGAAGTTTTCCAAAAGGAATTCACCAGGATCGAGCAAATTAATCGTCATATTGCCGCAACCAAACGTGAAATCATGGATCAGCAACGCGAAAAAGAGGCGGCACTGGCCAGGGTACATACTCGCGAAGAAGCAGTCGAAGACATTCCCGCCGACGCCAGGACACTGGAAAAAGAGTATGATAACCGGATCAAGGATCTGAGACGCGATCTGGCCGCACTGAAGCAATCCAGAAAC
>JBBDSF010000078.1:15964-20042 GCA_040905125.1 Pseudomonadales bacterium
AACATACAACCTCCACTGATGTTACATAAGACAAGCGTACCACCACGAGATCGCGGTTTGCACATTTTTCGGAACTGTCTCTGTCCGTTTGCCCGAGTGATAGCTGATTTACAATGCCTTCAACAGCCCGGCAGGTGTATACTGACCGCCGGGAGATGATTTTTAACAAAAATCAGGGAGATACACTGTGAGAGTTATCGCATTAACGGGTGGCCTTGCCTCGGGAAAATCCACAGCAAGTGAATTTTTTCTGGATCAGGGCGCTAACATTGTTGACGCCGATAAGCTGGGGCATCGGGTGTATGATACCGGCACCCAGGCTTATCGCAAGGTTATCGAAACCTTCGGAGACGAGGTTGTCGGGGATGATAATCACATTGATCGGAAGATACTCGGCAAGAAGGTCTTCGACGATCCTGCCGAACTGAAAAAACTGACGGATATCGTCTGGCCCGAAATTCGTCGCATGGCTGAGCTCGAAATTGCAGCTCTTGATGCTATCGATCCTGATAATATCTGTATCCTCGAAGCCGCCGTGCTATTGGAAGCAGGTTGGGGAGACCTTGCGGATGAGGTCTGGACAATAATCGTGGAGCCCGAAACCGCTATAGAGCGGGCCATGGCACGCGACAAT
Organism: Pseudomonadales bacterium; assembly: GCA_040905125.1. GTDB lineage: Bacteria > Pseudomonadota > Gammaproteobacteria > Pseudomonadales > Azotimanducaceae > JBBDSF01. The sequence goes on from JBBDSF010000078.1 coordinate 16,599, forward strand.
GCTTCAAGAGAAGCTGTAGAGAGCCGACTGAGTGCACAAATTTCGAATGAAGATCGTATGGCCGGCGCAGACGTCGTTATTGAGAACGACGGTACTAAAGAGGAGCTGCTGGAACGGCTCAGGAAAGAGTGGGAACGTATCAAATAGTGTGAGCGACCGGTTATCCGGGACGCCCATCGACTCTCGGCTGACTCAGGATTGAAAAATACCCGATCACGAACACACTGAAAGCCGCAATCCAAAGGAGGCCGCTTGCTGTCACCCATATGACGTAATATTCAGCCACTGTTGCCGGAAATACGCCCCGCAAAACTGCGGCTATAAAGATGCAAATGAATGCAGGAACCATCCATCGGGGGGCAACGATCATTCGCCCCGTGTGTCCCAGTGATACTCTCGAGACCATGGACAAAATCAGCCCACCCATACCACCCACCGTAATGAGATGCCAGGCAACCGATGGCGCGACGGAAACAATAAGATAAGATACAGCCAACGCTGTAAATCCGGCAACGATAAAGAAGTAGGCAATGTGAAGTGTCCACACTAATGGTACACGAAAGGTAATCCAAAACCGCCACCGAACCCAACGTGCAAGGTTCGAGGCCGCTGCAAGAATTAACAGCGCCGACAGGGTCAAGTTGGTCAGATAGCTATCAAGCCCAAGAAGAAACACGAACATCAGCAGCCAGACTGATCCGAGTGCCATTATTTCGATACCGGGTATTGGCGCCACTCCCTGGGTGCCGGTACCATTGGCTGTAAATCCGGGTATGACTCTGCCGCCGACCGTTACCATCAGCACACATACCAAAAAAAGCGCCCCTCGGGTTCCCTGTAGTACCAGGGCGTGATCCTGATTAAGCGCACCAAGATGCATCATGCCATTGGCTACGGAAAAAAGGATCAAAACAGGCACAAAGAAAAGATTGCGCCATTGTCTGACCTTAACGATTGGTGCGCCGAGAAACACTGCCACAACTAACAAAAATGAAATGTCGATCGTTGCGAGCCAGATACTGCCGGTGTCCATAAAAAAGAAACCGACACGGGCGGTCAACCATAGTATTGAAATAATGGCCAGGGGAAACCCATGTAAAGTTCGCATGCCCGTCCAGTTTTGAGCCGCTGTCAGTAGAAAGCCGACAATAATCGCGGCAACGAAGCCAAACAGCATCTCATGAACATGCCAGAAAAAACTTCCGCCATAAAGGTCCTTGTCCCACCATCCATTAACAATTGAGACCCATGTAGCCATCGCGACTACAGAGAACAGCGTCCCAAAAAGGAAAAAAGGTCTGAATGCCAGGCCGAACAACGGCACATCCTCCTCTTGCATCACAGTGACCGGGTTCTGAGCCGTAGCGCGTTGCCGATAACAGATACGGAACTCAAACTCATGGCAGCAGCAGCAATCATGGGAGATAACAATAACCCAAAAAATGGATACAAAATACCCGCTGCGATCGGTACGCCCAATGAATTGTATCCGAATGCAAACAGGAGGTTTTGTTTGATATTGGCCATTGTGAGCCGGGACAAGCGTGTGGCCTGTACGATTCCACGCAGATCCCCTTTAACCAATGTAACGCCGGCGCTCTCCATGGCCACATCGGTGCCGGTACCCATCGCGATGCCGACGTTGGCCGCGGCAAGCGCCGGTGCGTCATTGATACCATCTCCGGCCATGGCAACGATGGCGCCCTGCCGCTGAAGTTTGCGGACTATTTCCACTTTATCTTCCGGCAATACATCCGCGAATACCTCATCAATACCCAGCTTGCCAGCCACAGCCTGTGCCGTCGCTTTCGCGTCTCCCGTGACCATGACGATGCGGATGCCTTCCTGATGCAGCGCCGTCACAGCACCTGGTGTCGTCTCCTTAACAGGGTCTGCGACGGCAAGTATTCCAGCGAGAAGCCCATCAACGATACAGAACATGACCGTACGGCCGTCGCCTCGCAAGGCCTCGACGCGTTTCCGGACGTTGGCGGTATCGATTTCCAGTAGTTCGCAAAGCGCACTATTCCCCATTGCCACCCGTTTCCCCTGCACCATTCCTTTCACGCCTTTTCCGGTAACAGATTCAAAGTCAGAAACTGACGACAAGTCCAGCTCACGAACGTCTGCACCACGGACAATCGCTTCGGCCAGGGGATGTTCGCTGCCCCGCTCCAGAGATGCAATCAGCGATAACAGTGTATCGCTGTCCATATCGGCCGTTGTCTCGATAGTATCCAGTTCCGGCCGCCCCACAGTCAGCGTGCCGGTTTTATCTACCACCAGAGTATCAACATCACGCAGGATTTCGATTGCCTCGGCGTTGCGAAACAGAACGCCATGAGAGGCGCCACGACCCGTGGCAACCATAATAGACATGGGCGTCGCCAGTCCCAAAGCGCATGGGCAGGCAATGATTAAAACAGCTACCGCATTAACAAGGGCGTGCGATAATTCCGGTGCCGGTCCGACCAGGGCCCAGGTGATAAATGTAATGATCGCCACGACAATGACAGTCGGTACAAATATGGCCGCGACCTTGTCTACCAGTTTTTGAACCGGCGCCCGGGACCGCTGCGCCTCGGATACCATGTTAACAATACGCGCCAAAAGGGTTTCGTCACCCACGCGTTCAGCCACCATAATCAGGCTACCCGTGCCATTGACAGTTGCGCCGATAACCTGATCGCCTTCTGCCTTATCTACCGGCAGCGGCTCGCCGGAAACCATCGATTCATTGACACTGGAGTGGCCACTGATAATTCTTCCATCCACGGGAATTTTCTCACCGGGTCGTACCCGTAACTTGTCACCATGGTTAACCTGTTCCAGCGGTATATCGGCTTCATTCCCTGTATCATCGATTCGGCGAGCACTGGTGGCAGCCATGTTTAGCAATCTGCGGATAGCCGCGCCTGTCGCAGCGCGGGCGCGCAGTTCCAGCACTTGACCTACGAGAATCAGCGAAACAATAACGGCAGCCGACTCGAAATAAACGCCGACCTGTCCTGACTCGTCTCGAAATGAATCCGGGAAAATCCCCGGGACCAGAGTGGCAACCAGGCTATAAACGAAAGCCACAGATACACCCAGACCGATCAGAGTAAACATGTTCAGGGAACGGTTAATGATCGAGCGTACGCCTCGCACATAAAATGGCCATGCTGCCCACAGGCAGACGGGCGTCGCAAACAGCAACTCGAGCCAAGGCGCCCAACCGGATGGGATACTGTTCTCAACCGGCGTACCGGGCAACACCATGTCGCCCATTGCCAGGATCAGAACAGGGATAGTCAATACCAGCGATACAGCCAGTCTTCTGGTCATATCGACCAGTTCGGGGTCCGGCCCCTCCTCTGCTGACACTGTTTCCGGTTCAAGGGCCATGCCGCATTTCGGACAAGTGCCGGGGCCATCACTTGTCACCCCTTCGCACATGGGACA
>JBBDSF010000078.1:20142-34519 GCA_040905125.1 Pseudomonadales bacterium
CGGGAAGGGTTTGCCGGGCTCGGCAATGAAGAATCCTTGAAGCAGATCACATCCGAGTGCTATACAGGTATTCATGGCGGCATGACTTTCTATACCTTCAGCAGCCACGATAACATTGTTATCGTGGCACAGGTCGACCATAGATTTGACCACATCTTTTTTGCGGCTATCCTCGGCAATATCGGTCGTCAGTTCAACATCGATTTTCGCAATAAGCGGCTCTAACCACTTGAATCCACCAAGGCCTGCCTTACCACTACCAAGATCATCGACGGCAAATTGAAACCCAAGTCTTTTGAGAGTCGTTAAACGCTCCTGCAAGTCAGTACTTGTCTCCAGCCAATCGTGTTCAGAGACTTCCAGGATCACGCGGCTACTCATCTCGGTGAGGCGTGAATCCGGATGACCCAGATCGACATCCATCAAGTCCGTTGGGTGTACGTTAATGAATAACCGACTGTTCGCAGGCGCTCGTGAAATCTCGCTCGCCGTTTTATCACGTACTGCCCGTCCCAGCTGATTTAGCTGCCCCAACCGGGACGCGGCATCTATAATATCCTTCGGCGTCGGCAATCGCGTTTCGTCGCTTCGAAGGAGCGCCTCAAAGCCGTACAAGGATGAATCCACCGCTTTGACGATGGGTTGATACGCAAGCCAAAGAGAATCCATGACTGATGACAGTGCCGACTGGAGCCCCGCGGCATCTCCTGGACGTTGGTCTGGTTCGCCGGTTAATTCGCTTGCCTGTCGTTTGAGTTTGGCCAGCTTATAGCCGGCGCCAGCCTTTCTGATGACATCGAGCAACTCGTCGGTATCGACAGGTTTGATCAAGTACCGATATGCGCCAAGCTCCACCGCTTTCTGGGCTGTTTCCACCGAGGGGGAACCGGTAAACAATATAATTGGGACGTCCAGGTTAAAACTGCGTAATCCCTCAATCAGTTTTATACCATCCATACCAGGCATCATTATGTCGCTCAATACGACATCGAAATCCATTTTGCGGGATTTGACCAGGGCTACCGCGGGTTCATGTACCGCGACCACGGTAATGTCATCTTGCTTGTCCAGTAATCTGGACGTGATGCGCACCACGTCAGGGTCATCGTCAACAATCAAAACCCGGATCTGCTCTTTTTTGTTTTGATTTTGATCATCGGTATTCATTCATTAACTCCGTACAGGTAATGTAAACCAGAAGCGGGAGCCGGAACCAGGTTCACTACAGACACCGATATTACCGCCATGGGCTTCGACGGCAAGCTTGCAAAATGCCAGGCCCAGCCCGATGGAGTGCTTTCTTCCGGCTCCTCCACTGTGAAACTTCTCGAATATTTTGGCCTGCATATCTTCGCTGACGCCGGGCCCATTGTCGCCTATACCGACAATTACGTTGTCGCGGTCGGCCGTCAAGTCCAATGTTATACTGTCACCCTTTTGCGAGAAACTTATCGCATTGCCTATAAGATTATCCAGTACACGTTTAATAACGTCACTGTCTACAGCAACAGGCGGGACATTTTCATCCAGTGCCAGGCCAAAATCGATTCCTGCGGCACTGACCTTCCTGGTCTCGACTACGCTGTGAATCAGCTCCGGTAATGATTGCACCAGGAGATTCAGTTCTACAGTCCCCGATTCAAGGCGACTCACATGAAGCAGATCCTCGGCCATTTTGGACAGAATCTCCCCGTTTTTCACTGCTATCCGAATGTCTTCCATGAACTCTTCATCCTTGCGCTCTTTCAGTTCATCTCCTATGAGTTTCAGAGTGGAGTTGATGACGGTAATAGGTGAACGCATGTCATGAACGATCATGCTAACCAATTGATCACGGTGGGCTTCAAGTTCGCGTAACTGATCGTTGAATTCTTGTAACTGGGCATTGCGCTGTTTTAATTTGATCTGTAGATCCTGGATATCCAGGTGCGCCTTGACCCGCGCAATGACTTCGCGACCGTCAAATGGTTTGGTAATGTAATCGACTCCACCTGCATGGAATGCTTCAAGGCGGTCCACCGAATCCGATTTACCACTAATAAATAATATGGGCACCTCCGCCAGGGAAGCGTTTGTCCGAAGCCGACGACAGGTTTCATATCCATCCATGCCCGGCATTAATACGTCCAGCAGGATTAGATCGGGGCTGGTTCCGTGAGCAAGATCGAGCGCCTCCGCGCCACTGGAGGCAGCAAGAGTCCGGTAACCTTTACGCTGCAAGATTCGGGTCAGAAGTGCAAGGTTCCCCGAATCATCATCCACGACCAATATGCTGTGACCTTCGAGCGGCATTAGTTCGGCCCGGTGAACAAATCGCCTTTATTGCGAGCTAGTGTGATACAAATGCCGGGCCATGGCAATTGAGAATGACAGAATATCGTCAGGAGTGGTTCAGATGGGCATTACTCTTGCAGACACGCCTCCATCTTTATCGGCGAGATCGACCGTGATGGTATTCTGCTCGCATGTCACTCCTTCATCGGGATATCCTTTACCGTGAGGCTGGGCCATGGCGTAACGACTTTCAACACAGTCCTCAATGAACCGCTCGGTCCGGCTTGGATCCGGCGCGATAGTAAGAGATATCGCTATCGTCACTGATTGACTTCCCTGCGCCTGGCCCGCTTGTGCCGCAGCGGGGAGCAGTGCAATTATGAGGGCTGCCAAAGTCAGTATACGGTACATGAGCGCCTGCGCCTTACGTGAATTGATAGAGACACATTAACCCCCGTGTGTAACAGGCATGTGTCTTTGGGATAAACTTATGTAAACTTTGGTAAACGGGATGTCCGGGGTATGGGGTGAGGCAATGAGTGAAAGAAACACCCAGATTCTCATCGTCGATGATGATGCCAACTTTTGCCGGTTGATCGAACGGTATCTGACCCGGGAGGGTTATCAGGCACTGGTAGCCCACAATGCCGATGAAATGCGCCAGAAGGTCGACATGGCGACTCTGGTTCTACTGGATCTCCACCTGCCCAACGCTCACGGCATTGATCTCGCCCGGGAACTGAGGGAAAAGTCTGCTGAAATCGGTATTATCATAGTCACGGGAAGCACGGATGAAATCGATCGAATCGTTGGGTTGGAGGTCGGTGCCGATGACTATGTGTCGAAGCCATTTAACGAGCGGGAGTTGCTGGCGAGAATTCGCAGCGTAATAAGACGAATTGATATCAAGGACACGCCGAATAGCTCGAAATACAAATTTGCCGAGTTCGAACTGGATACCGAATCACATCGATTGATAAAAGATGGCAGGGAACTCGTCGATCTTACCGGCCATGAATACAATTTGCTTGTCATGTTACTGGAGCGGCCCAGCCGTGTTTTTACCCGGGAGGAAATTTCCCGGAAGATCTCCAGCCGGGAATGGATTCCTGCAGACAGGAGCGTCGACGTGCTGGTGAGCAAACTCAGGAAAAAACTGGTATCCGACCAGAATATTGAGCTGATCAAATCGTTGCGCGGCGTCGGTTATCAGCTAAGCACGAAAGTCGAAAAACATTAATCAGCGCTTTAGCGGTTATCGGGCAGGTCCTTCAGTAGCATTTCCATTTTCTCGGTTAACTGCTGCAGGTCGATTGGCTTGGTCTCATATTCATTACAACCAGCCTCCATTGCCTTGTCCCGGTCATAGGCATGAATGTGTGCAGTCAACGCGAGTATGGGTATTTCTGCTGTTTGCGGATTGGCCCTCACCTGCCGGGTAGCCTCCCAGCCATCCATCACCGGTAAACTCATATCCATAAGAATCAGGTCAGGCTGAACCCGTGAAGCCGTAGCGACACCTTGTCGCCCGTCCGTCGCCGTGACGACTTCATAGCCCAGTTTTTCAAGACGTCGCGAAAGCATGTCACGATTCATGGCGTGATCTTCAACCAGTAGAATTTTATAGGCCACGACGCCTCCACGAGTGGCAGATCCTGGAATGACAATCATTCATCAGACGCGGACACGGGTAAGTTTATCCTGTAGCCAAGCTTGCCACTATCCGGGTCAAAATCTGCCTCCATCCGGGCACCGAGAGCCTCGGATAGCGTATCCATATAGAAAAGATCCAAATTGGGTATCCGGGAATCGGCCTGGGTTCGCTGTCGCAGCTGTTCCATCAAATTTTCGAGCACGACCCTGTCCGCAGCAACTTTCGCGGAAGGCGTACAATTGATAGTGATTTCGTAGTCTTCCTCTAACGTGTTGTTCAGCCCGGCAATTATTCGAAGTTTGCAGCCATCGGATAACTCTCGACAAAGCAGAAAAATTACCGAGCTGACGAGCCTCGATAACATTTTCGCATCTGTTCGAATTGTGGAGTCGTCCGCCTCCAGCGAAAACGTATGCAACGAAAATTTCGGGCGAATATCCTTGATGACGTCGGCAAGGATATTGGCCGGCAAGATATCCTCCAGGGAGGCTTCCCAATCGCCCTGAATCAATCCCAACAGGTCTGAGGTCTTTTGGTTCAATGAAAGTAATTCATTGCCGGCAGTGGCAATACATCTCAAGTCCTCAATCATGGCATCGGCATCGTCCTTTTCTGCCAGGTCTTCCATGACCATGGCACAATAGCCTGAGATGACGTTCAATCTCGATCTCAGATCATGATCGAAACGAGACAGAATTGCCTTTCGCGTAGCTGCTTGCGCCAGGCCATTGCCAGATCGCTGCCGGGGTTGATTTTCCACCATCAACAGGAACCGAAGCTCCGCATCGGAGTTCGAACCGGGCAGGCGAGACAATGTGGCCTTCAGCGGGCCGGTATCCGGTGCAACGGGTTTCAGTTCCATGGACACACATTCCGGGCATACAGAATTTTTCAAGACTTCCATTGCCTTGCCAAGTGCGGGATTTTCGGCAGCATCGATCCAGTCCCCGGGCTTCTGCTCATCCGGTGACGCGTTGACCAGAGCACTAAAACGCTGGTTTGACTCGATTAATCGTCTGGATTCATCGATAATTGCCATCCCGGGTCCATTAACCTGAAATGATGTTCCTGCTTCACATACCATAATAAACCTCTAACTACCTTCCGCGAAAAGTAACCCAATTTTACTCCCCGTTTGTCATCCACAGGTGAGCATTTTGTGAGGATTTGTTAACGACTGTAACAGTCCTGAGACGAAATTGCCTGACGAAAGGGTGTTTTCCGGGTTCACCATACCGACTGCCGCTCGGATCCGGTTACAAAGCATTACAAAGACACCCACTACCTGTTTTGTTGCCTTACATTAGCCGCGTGTTAAGTTTGGTTACTTTTGGTCTTTTGGCATTTTCAATTAATCATATGTTGTTAAGATTCCTGCAAGTGATGCGGGAAGACTGATTATGAACACTACGACCCATGAAATTGAACGTGACGACCAGCTTGAAACGCAGCGTCAGGAAAAGCGGACAGCTATATTCAGGGTTTTCAACTACTATCGCACGTTTTTGGCTTTCGGCCTGTTGCTGCTTTTTATCCAGTTGCCGGGGCAGGATTTCGTAGGTAAATCAGAACCTGAGTTATTTCAAGCTACGATCCTGGCTTACATTGGGTTGAACATTCTGACCGCCCTTCTGGCATTGATCCTTCGCACCGAGGTGGCAGCCAGAACCTCTTCAATGTTCGCCGTACTGATAGTCGATATTATTCTTTTATCCTTGTTGATGTATTCGAGCGGCGGTGTTGCAAGTGGCCTCGGCAATTTCCTGATCTTTCCAGTCGCCTTCGCCGGTGTGCTCATCGTCGGCAGGGTCTCGCTGGTTATCGCGGCCATAGCTGCCATCCTGATCTTCTACTGCGAATTTAACCTGATGATGAGGCAAGGTGGCGCCAACTACGACATCTTTTTCCATGCCGGGTTGCTTGGTGCGGTCCTGTTTACCGTTAACCTGTTGTTTCAATATGTCTCAAAACAGCTTCGACGTAAGGAAGCAGAAGTTACAACACTGGAGAAACTTGACGAAATGCGCTGCATTGCAGCGATTACCAGGCACGAGCTGGAAAACTCCAATGCCCGTTTTGAAGTATTGCTTAATTCCGCTGGAGAAGGCGTTCTCGGATTGTCCCTCGATGGAGAAATAACCTTCGCAAATCCAAAAGCCTGCTCGTTGCTGTCAATGCCCCGGGAAATATTGACCGGTCGCAACATCAGTGAGTTTGCCGATCTTGAGTCATCGCCGGCTGAAGAGGTTACAGAATTTTATTGCTACAATCTTCTACGCGAGCTTCAAACCAAGGCGGGGAGCGATCACCAATTCCATCTGTGGTGTGACAGCAGCGGCAAACCTTTTTACGTCGAATATTCCTGCGAGGCAACCTTCACACCCGATAGACAGCTGACAGGTGCGGTCGTGGTGTTTCAGGATGTCACCGAGCGTAAGGAAACCGAGCAAAAGATGCATTATCTTGCCAACTATGACGCGCTTACCGATCTTGAAAACCGCTCGAACTTTCAATCGTCATTGGAGAAGGCCGTTGCCCGCGCTGTCCGGGGAGGCCAGACTGTCGGGGTCTTATTGCTTGATCTTGACCATTTCAAATATGTAAACGATACCTATGGTCACGATATGGGCGATGCACTGCTGTCCGAGGCCTCCAAACGCATTCTGACCTGTATCCGTACCGGAGACTCTGCCGCCAGGCTGGGCGGTGATGAATTCGCGGTGATGCTGCTGGACTTCGGGTCCCCGACTAACATTTCCATGGTGGCCAAAAACCTGGTTGATGAATTGTCACGGCCTTATCATATTGGTGGTATCGAATTGAATATCGGTACCAGTATCGGGGTCAGCGTGTTTGACGATCAGCATCAATCAGCCGACAGCCTGCTGAAGGCGGCGGATACGGCTATGTATGAGGCCAAACATGACGGCCGCGGTACCTGGCGGTTCTTCCATCCTGAAATGCGACAAAAGGCCGAAGAAGTCCAACGCATCCAGGTCGCCTTGCAAACCGCAATCGAAAGAGACGAATTCGAAATTCACTACCAGCCGATTGTCTCACTCACCGACGGCACCATTCACCATAGCGAAGCGCTTATCCGTTGGCGGCCTCGCGATGGCGTTCCCGTTTCTCCCGACGTCTTTATTCCTATTGCCGAAGAATCCGGGAAAATTACAGAGATCGGTGACTGGATTCTGCGTAACGTAATAGAACAGATTCAGACATGGTACCTTGAACTTGGCATCTATCCACGGATTGCAGTCAATGTTTCCACCAAGCAATTAAGATCGCCACATTTTCGCTCCCAGCTGCAGCAACATCTCGACAATTATCAGGTTCCGGTGGATGCCATCGAATTGGAACTAACTGAAACAGGTGTCATGGACGACCCCGAAACAGTCATGAGAGAACTGACAGAGTTACATGAACTTGGCGTCCGGTTATCGATCGATGACTTTGGAACCGGGTATTCATCGTTGGACTACCTGCGACGATTGCCAATCGATCAGGTCAAAATGGACAAGACTTTCATCGATGCAATCGGCCAGGAAAGTAACAACAAGGAGATCATCAAAGGCATTATCGGTATGGCTCACAGCATGGGCCTTCAGGTAGTTGCCGAAGGGATTGAGAATCAACTACAGGTAAAAACGCTGGTGGACTTTGGCTGTGATCTCGGTCAGGGATATCTGTTCAGTGAACCCCGAAATACGCGGGATGTCACGCGTTTGATAAAGGAAAAACAAGTCACCTGGACCGATCCCGCCGGGAAGCAACATGATCGAATCAATGTCGTCGCCCTTCCCCGGGCCGGCGCCAGTCACGTCAGCTAGCGTCAAGTCAGGGCCCCCTCTTTTGTGATTCAGATCATGATATCCCCCCTCCGGCCTTGGTAGCATATAATGTGTCTAAACCACAGGCCAGGAGACGGGAATTGGAATTCGGCATATCAGAGGAAGGCAAAATCATTGAGGATCAGGTTGTCCGTTTCATCAATGAAAAAATCATTCCAGTAGAACATAAGGTTGCTGAAGAGGCGGAGGAGATTACCAACGGCGAAGATCCACCCACCATCAAGGCTCTTCGGCAAGAAGCGAAATCGCTGGGGCTGTGGAACCTTTATTTACCCGACCCGGAATGGGGTGCAGGCGTTTCCAACCACGATTACTCGATCATGTGTGAACACATGGGTCGAAGCCCCATTGCACCGCGGGTATTCAATTGCAACGCGCCGGATACCGGCAACGCCGAGATTCTCGCTGAATTCGGTACCGATGAGCAAAAAGATAAATGGCTGACACCTTTGCTGCAGGGAGAAACTCGATCCTGTTTTTCCATGACTGAGCCGGATTCTTCCGGTTCTGACCCGACGGGTTTACGTACAACCGCTGTCAAGGACGGTGACGACTGGGTCATTAATGGCCATAAGTGGTTCACCAGCGGCGCGATCGGTGCCCGATTCGCCATCGCTATGGTAGTCACCAATCCCGACGGCGCCAGACACGAACGGGCCTCGATGATCATCGTACCGACAGATGCACCCGGATTCGACGTGATCAGACCTGTATCGGTTATGGGCCACACTGGCGGCGGCGGCCATTGTGAAATCCAGTATAACGATTGCAGGGTGCCACTGGGGAATCTGCTCGGTCCTGAACATGGCGGATTCATGATCGCTCAGGCCCGCCTGGGCCCGGGCCGAATTCATCATTGTATGCGCTCCATTGGCACGGCTGAACGTGCGTTTGAAATCATGTGTCGACACGCCAACCAGCGAGAGACCGGCGGCGTCAAACTCGCCGAAAAACAGTTCGTTCAGGAGTTCATCGCGACTTCGAGAATGGAAATCGACCAGGCCAGGCTGTTAACCCAGTATGCGGCCTGGAAGATGGACACCGAGGGCAAGCAAAATGCCCGGCAGGAGCTGTCCATGACCAAGGTGGTTGTTCCCAACATGATGATGCAGGTCCTCGACCGGGCAATCCAATGTCTCGGTGCGCTGGGCGTCTCCGATGACACCCCGGTCGCCGGCATGTGGCGAAACGGAAGAGCGTTGCGTATAGCCGACGGCCCTGACGAAGTTCACAAAATGGTCATTGCCCGGCGAGAGCTTAAACGTTTTGCGTGAGTGGCCAAAACGGGTTGTATATCGACGGCTCACCGTAAACAGAATTATTTGATCGCGGAGAAAAATCCGGGCGACATTCAAATATCGTTGTCGTCCTCCACATAAATGCTTTCATCTCCGAAATCATCCAGGTCCTCGTCAAGTTCCTGGGGGTCCATCGATTCAAATTGTTCCAGAAGATTAATGGCCAGGCCTACATAGTCACTGTCAGTAATAATTCCTATTAATTTTTCATCCCGCAAGACGGGCAAACATCCAATCTTGGCTTTTTGCATCTCAATCGCCGCACTTCGAAGCTCGGTGTTTTCATCGACGCTTGTAACCTTTTTTCTCATAAAGTCCGCCACTGCAACTGGTCGGTTAGCACTACTTGAGGCGGCGAGCAAATCTCTTTGGGTGAGTAACCCGATAAGTTTGTTGCTCTTGTCCACTACTGGAATATGTCGAATCCGATGGGTTGCCATTATTTCTGCTACCTGATCGATGGTCGCATTCATATCCAGGGTGATTGGGTCAAATGTCATAATCTCTTCAATGGTCATCATAGTAGTGTCTCCTTTATCATGGGGAGCATACCCAAACCGGGGTCATGTCGAATTGATGGGGATCAAATGAACGAGATGTCTTCTTTGGACACGAAGTTTTGAAAATCAATTGATCCGTGACGGTTTAATTTCTGTCGGTTAGTGGCAGAATACAAGCTCGTTGCCCTTATGATTGAGAGCCGAACCATGGAAACGGTCAAAACTGACCTCGTAATAATCGGTGGCGGAGGCGCGGGCCTCCGGGCTGCAATTGCCGCTGCCGAGACCGATCCTTCCCTGCACGTCACGCTGCTCTCCAAAGTGTATCCCATGCGCAGTCATACGGTGGCTGCCGAGGGCGGGGCTGCGGCTGTTACCCAGGAACATGATGATCTTGAATATCACTTTGACGACACGGTCGCAGGTGGCGACTGGCTTTGCGAACAGGATGTTGTCGACTATTTTGTCAACAATGCCCGCCGGGAGCTTACACAGATGGAACACTGGGGCTGCCCCTGGAGTCGCCGGGACGATGGCCATGTGAATGTACGATCTTTCGGTGGTATGAAGATCGACCGGACCTGGTTCGCCGCCGACAAGACCGGCTTTCATATGTTGCACACACTATTTCAGACATCTATCAAGTATCCATCGATTCACCGTCTTGACGAACATTTCTGCTGTGATCTGGTGGTGGATGATGAACATGTCCAGGGCGCCGTCACCATCGACATCGCCACCGGCCGCTTTGTTTTCATCCATGCGAAGGCCGTCATCATCGCGACGGGCGGGGCCGGCCGCGTTTTCCGACAAAACACCAATGGCGGTATCGTCACGGGAGACGGTATGGCGCTGGCGTATCGTCATGGTGTGCCGCTTAGAGACATGGAGTTCATGCAATATCACCCCACCTGTATGCCGGGGACAGGGCTTTTGTTCACCGAGGCTTGCCGGGGCGAAGGCGGGTTTCTGTTGAACAAGGACGGCTATCGATACCTGCAGGATTACGGTCTCGGCCCACCGGACCCCTCTCCCCGTAACAAGGCGATGGAACTGGGACCACGAGATCGATTGAGCCAGGCATTTTGGCACGAGTATCAGAAAGGCAACACCATAAATGGTCCTCATGGCCACTATGTCAACCTGGATCTCAGGCATCTGGGCAAAAGAAAACTATTGGAACGGTTACCTCAGATTTATGAGATGGCCGTGGAATATCAGGGTATCGATCCAGCGGAAACCCCGATTCCGGTATTACCGGCTGTGCACTATACAATGGGCGGTATCGAGGCGAACGGGAAAACCGGCTCAAGACTCGCAGGTCTGTATTCTGTCGGCGAATGCTCCAGTATTGGAATCCATGGTGCCAACAGGCTGGGATCCAATTCCCTGACCGAACTGTGCGTTTTCGGCAAGGTTGCCGGTGAAGAGGCAGCCGCATATGCGCAATCCACAGAGCACAGGAAGACCGACTCTGTGCAAAATATTGCTGGCGACATTCAGAGGCGCGTGGAAGATATCGTCTCAAGCACCGATGGTACTGAACGCATCGCCGATCTGCGCGATGAAATGATGAAGTCCATGGAAGACGGATGCGGCATCTACCGAACGGCCGAGGAGATGCAGGCCACCTGCGATAAACTGGCCAGTTTGCGTGAAAGATACAAACGTATCAACATTGAAGACAAGTCAGGTCCGTGGAACACCGAACAATTGCTGGCACTGGAACTGGGATATTTGTTAGAAGTCGCAGAGGCGGTTGTCCACTCGGCATTTCATCGTAAAGAGTCGCGAGGTTCTCACCAACGACTCGATGGTTTCGAGGAACGTGACGATGAGAACTTCCTCAAACATTCTCTGGCTTTCTATGACGGAGACAGTGCTCCGCGTATCGAGTACTCCGATGTGACTGTTACCAAATCCAAACCAGGGATACGAGCATACGGCGCCGCCGGTGAACAGGCGGAGCTGGATAGAAAGAATGAGGGAAGCGCCGATGGCTGAAGAAAAAACTATTGAAATTGAAGTGCTCCGATACCGGCCAACCGAGGATAGTGAGCCGGTCGCAGAGACCTTTGAAGTACCTTTTACCTATGATACGTCAGTGCTTCAAGGCATCCAATACATCAAGGACTATCTTGACGGATCTCTGGCTTTCCGCTGGTCATGTCGCATGGCTATCTGCGGTAGTTGTGGCATGATGTTAAATGGCGAGCCACGATTAGCCTGCAATTCGTTTCTGCGCAATTATTACCCCGGCAAGCTGACGATCGAAGCACTCAAGCACTTTCCCATCGAAAAAGATCTGGTCATCGATGCTTCCGATTTTATCAACAAGCTCGAAAGTATTACGCCTTATATTGATGCCAGCGAACCACGAAGCCTGGACGAAGGCGAATACCTCCAGACGCCCAGACAAAAAGCTCGGTACGATCAGTTCAGTGCCTGCATCAATTGCATGCTTTGCTACGCTGCCTGCCCGCAGTACGGATTAGACACCGGGTTTACAGGCCCGGGTATTCTCGCTCTGCTCCACAGGTACAATGCGGATTCTCGCGACGGGGCCAGGGACAAGCGTATGGAGATCGTCAACGCCGAAGAGGGGGTGTGGGGTTGCACGCTGGTGGGTTATTGTTCTGAAGTATGTCCCAAGGAAGTCGACCCAGCCAAGGCTGTCAACCTGAACAAGGTCAACAGCACCATGGATTACTTTTTGCGATTTGTTTCTCCGAAGAAAGGAGCCAGCCAATGAGTGGACGTAACCCATACGTAAGACCCATGACCAACTGGTGGCTAAAGAACCCTTTCTATATCCGTTATATGGTTCGTGAAGCCACGTCGGTATTCGTTGCCGTTTATGCTTTTATACTGCTGGTGGGGCTGGCAAGCCTCGGAAAAGGGGAAGCCGCCTGGAACCTGTGGCTGTCCTCTCTGACCAATCCAGCAGCCGTCTTTTTCCATCTCCTTGCTATGGCTGCTGCTCTTTACCACACGGTTACCTGGTTCAAGGTATCCCCGAAGGTCGCCCCTCCCTTGTTTGTGGGAAATAACCGTGTGCCGGACAAACTGATTACTGGCGTGCAATATGTAATCGCCGCCGTGGTGTACTTATCTATCTTCGTTGTTGCCTGGACTTGATGATGAAAACGCGATCACACGAACCCATATTCTGGTCACTGTTCGGTGCAGGTGGACTGATAGTGGCCTTTATTCTACCTGCGCTAATCTTTATAACCGGGATAGGCGTACCGCTGGGTATCATGCCGGAGGCCGTCATGGACTATGCGCGAATCCATGCCTTCGCCTCGAGCGGGGTCGGTAAACTTTTTATCTTTGTCGTCATCAGCCTGAGCCTGTGGCATGGGTTTCACCGGATTTTCCTGAGCCTGCACGATCTCGGTATCACCTGGGGACACAGGTTCTTCAAGTGGCTGATGTACGGTATCGCCTTTCTCGGGACATTGACAACGTTGCTATTGGTCCTGCGCGTATAAGCGAAGCCTCTTAATTAAAGTCTACAACCGGTTTCGCGGGAGTGACGAGGAGGTTTCCTAGATATCATGTAAGGACATCCACCGGAGTATGTCACCGCGCTGGATCAGTCCGACGATCCGGCCATGTGCCATGACGGGCACCGGCTCGTCTCCAGCCCCTGCCAGGTGTTGAAATGCCTCATCTGCGTGGGTGTCCGCTTCGAGATAATCTTGCGATGAGACGGGCCGCATCACGTCGCTGACGCGCTTGTTTTGTCTTTCCGCTTCGGACAAGTCAATCACGTCCGATAATGAGACGATGCCAATCAAGTTATCACCGTCAATGACCGGCCAAAGCTGTTGTGTGCTACGCAACAGGTACTGATCGATAAATTCCGGCAAGCCAACGTTTGCCGTCACAGACTCGAATCGGGTACGCATCAGGTCCGAGACTTTAAATCCTCGCAATGCCCGATCTGTGACCAGTTGTCTATAACTCATGGTGGCCAGAGAGGAGATGAACCAGCCAATCAGTATCCACCACAGACCGCCCAGCCCGCCGCCGCCTAACAATGTCAGCACACCGAGGGCCATCAGGGTCCAGCCGAAGTAGCGGCCGCCATTGGAGGCCCAGCGTGTCGCCTTGATCTGATCGCCGGTGATACCCCAGGCGATCGCTCTGAACACCCGGCCACCATCCATTGGAAAGCCAGGGATCATGTTGAATACAGCAAGGATCAAATTGATGGAACCAAGCCACAACAATGACGTGGCGACGGGTCCAACCTGCGCCAACGCCTCGCTATCGCCGGAAGTAATACGGGTCACTAAATTCGGATCTCCCGTTATCCAGAATGCAAGATTCGAGCATACGATACTGATCAGAAAACTCATCAACGGACCGGCAATGGCAACCCAGAACTCGATTTTCGGTGTGTCCGGCTCCCGGCTCGTCTCGGCCATTCCGCCAAACAGGAATAATGTGATACGTGGGACGGGAATACCGTAACGCTGGGAAACCACGGAATGAGAGAGTTCGTGTGCCAACAATGATGCGAAAAACAGAATCCCCGACACGAGGGCTGTACCCCAGATCAACTCCTGGCTCCATTCCGGATGCCATTGGGGGAAAATACCGTTGCCCAGACTGAAGACAATCAGAAAAAATATAATGAGAACACTGATATCCAGCCGCACTTCGATACCAAATATGGTAAACAAAGGCATGCTGTGGCTGACAGGCTCCCGGCGAGCACCGGAGCTGTTTTTATGTTGACTGTCTCGATTCATGGCACTTCCTGATAATGTCCTGACTGACTGAAAA
>JBBDSF010000078.1:34619-40084 GCA_040905125.1 Pseudomonadales bacterium
GAGGATATACAACTGGTACTGCTTGCCCCTGACCGGGTTGCCTATGGGCAAATCTGCAACCTTATTTCTGTGAGTCGCCGCCGTGCCGGTAAGGGCGAATATCGTTTGTCTCTTCAAGATCTGGAGTTTGGCCTGGATCACTGCCTGGCCCTGTGGATTCCGGGTGTCCCACAAGAGCACCACGCTGTCTGTGGCAATAAGCTGAAAACCTTTTTTGGCAGCCGCCTCTGGATCAGCGTGGAAATCTTTCCCGATGGCAAGGAAATCGAAACCTACCGGCATGCATTAACCCTTGCCCGGGGACTGGACCTGCCCCTGGTCGCAAGTGGTGATGTCTATATGCATCACCCGGACCGTAAACCCTTGCTGGATGTGCTCGCGGCAATCCGAATGGGTCAATCGGTGCGCCTGGCCGGTCGGTTATTACAAGCAAACGGGGAAAAGCATCTACGTCCCCTGCCCGTTCTCGAACATTTCTATCCGGGGAAACTGCGCAAGGAAACCTTGCGTATCGCCGACATGTGTCATTTTTCCTTATCGGAACTTCGCTACGAGTATCCGGAAGAACTGGTACCCCCTCACCTTTCATCTTCTGAATATCTGAGACAATTAGTCGAAACAGGCCTTCAAAAACGCTGGCCAAACGGTGAGCCCACAAAAATAAGGGAACAGATTGAAAAAGAACTGACTTTGATCAAATCACTTGATTATGAATACTACTTTCTGACCGTATTCGATGTGGTGCAGTTTGCCCGCGGCCGAGGCATCCTCTGCCAGGGTCGAGGTTCCGCTGCCAATAGTGTGGTGTGCTATTGCCTCGAAATCACCGAGGTCGACCCATCAAAGATACAGCTACTGTTCGAACGCTTTATTTCCAAGGAAAGAAACGAACCGCCGGATATCGACGTGGATTTCGAGCACGAACGGCGGGAAGAAGTTATTCAGTATATCTATAAAAAATATGGTCGTGATCGCGCCGCCATCGCGGCAACAGTCATCACTTACCAGCCGAAGAGTGCCACCCGGGACGTAGGGAAAGCATTAGGCCTGGACTCTCAACTGATCGATCATCTTGCCAGGTCGCTTTCCTGGTGGGACAGAAGAGAAGAACTGCAAGCCCGTTTTCAGGAAGCAGGCATTAACCCTCGAAGCCCGGTTATCAGTCAGTTCCTGACACTGGTCAATGAGATACTGGGGTTCCCCCGGCATTTATCCCAGCACGTGGGCGGCTTCGTCATTTCCAGAGGCCCGCTGGCTCAGCTTGTACCGGTGGAAAATGCCGCCATGGATGATCGCACTATTATTCAGTGGGACAAAGACGACCTTGAGTCCCTGGGGTTGTTAAAAGTCGACGTATTGGCTCTGGGTATGTTGACCGCTATTCGCAAAAGTCTCGATCTGATCAACGCCTGGCGTAATACCGCCTGGTCCTTATCGAACATTCCTGCTGAAGATCCTTTGACTTACAAGATGTTACAAAAAGGTGACAGTGTCGGTGTGTTTCAGGTGGAATCCCGGGCCCAGATGTCGATGTTGCCCCGTTTAAAACCGAAATGTTTTTACGATCTTGTTATCGAGGTCGCCATTGTTCGCCCCGGGCCTATTCAGGGCAATATGGTACATCCCTATTTGAAACGCCGGGATGGGCTCGAGCAGGTCAACTATGCCAACGAGGACGTAAAGGCGGTACTGGGTCGGACACTGGGCATCCCTATATTTCAGGAACAGGTCATCAAACTGGCCGTGGTAGCTGCCGGGTTCACGCCCGGCGAAGCCGATCAACTTCGTCGAGCCATGGCTGCCTGGAAACGTCGTGGCGGCCTCAAAGCTTTTCAGCAAAAACTGATTCAGGGCATGACCGAACGTGGCCATAACCGGGAATTCGCCGAGCGCATTTTCGAGCAAATCAAAGGCTTTGGCGATTATGGCTTTCCCGAGTCCCATGCGGCCAGCTTTGCCCTGCTGGTTTATGTATCCGCATGGATCAAGTGCCATGAACCCGCCGCGTTTTATTGTGGGTTGCTGAACAGCCAGCCCATGGGATTTTATTCCCCTTCCCAGCTGGTACAGGATGCCAGACGACATAATATCGAAGTGCGGCCGGTGGATATCTTTGCCAGCGACTGGGAATCGACACTGGAGACACCGACCCAAACAGGCACAATCGAGGCGCATCAGCCCGCTATCAGGCTCGGTTTTCAACGGATCAAGGGATTCAGGAAGGAAACGGCAGCCAGAATTATCCATGCAAGATTGCTTGAACCCATTAAAAGCATTGAAGACATTGCCCGGCGGGCACAACTGGATCGGCGTGATCTGGCCAGACTGACCGAAGCCGGTGCTTTAAAATCCTTGTCAGGACATCGTTATCAAACCCATTGGCAAGCCCAGGGCATCCTGCCGGAATCGGCCTTGCTGGATCAGGTGGCCGAACCCCAACCGCAAGTGGACCTGCCCGTTCCCACTGAAAGCGACGATTTGCGGGCAGATTATACCAGCCTTGGTCTGACTCTCGGACGCCATCCCATGGATATACTTAGAACCAGCAATGGTGATAACCCTTTCAGCAAATGTAAAACCGCCACCGGTCTCGAGGCACTCAAACATGGTCGCTTCGTGCAGGTTGCCGGTATCGTCACCGGCAAGCAGCGGCCCTCTTCATCGTCAGGGGTTATATTCCTCACCCTTGAAGATGAAACCCACAATATCAATATCGTTATCTGGCCACGCATACTGGAACGGTTTCGTGCTGCTGTGATTCAAGGACGTCTTTTAAAAATCAAAGGCGTCATGGAGCGTCAGGAATCGGTGATCCATGTAATTGCCGGCCATGTGGAAGACCTGAGTCATTACCTGGACCACTTGTCGGTTTCACCTGATGCGTGTTTAGATTATCATTACCAGAAGTAAACAAAATATGGAAATTCCCGCAATGGATGACCGTGTCACACCTGTATCCAAAACTCGATTCTCCCAAAAGGAGCAATCGAGAGAAACCTCCTTTGAACATGTCTGGACTGAGGAGCTCAATGACGTATTTGCCGACGTGGCCCGCTATTATGACAAAGCCAATTACGTGGCCAGCCTGGGCATGTGGGGCTGGTTTCGAAGCCGTTTCCTGTCGATCATCGATGTGCAACCCGGCTACAAGGCCCTGGATGTATGTGCGGGCACTAATGCGATCGGCATAGCCATGCTGCAAAAACAACCTGACATGCAAGTTCATGCCATCGACCGCAGCGAAGCCATGCAGCGTGTCGGCCAGCAACGTGCCAACGCCCGGGGATTTGCTATCGACAGCACCATTGGTGACGTACACCACTTGCCGTTTCCGGATAATCACTTCGATGTGGCCACATTACAGTTCGCTTCACGACATTTGCGGGTGATCGAAGTATTTAAAGAAATACAACGCGTCCTGAAACCTGGCGGACATTTTTATCACTGCGATATGCTTCGCCCCTCCAATCCGGTCATAGAAAAATTACATTATGCCTACTTGAAAGTCTGCCTTACCTCGACTGCACTCATTTTCGGCAGTAACGAAGATGCCCGCAACCTTCGAAAATATTTTGTGGATGCTCTCAGCATGTTCTATTCCCCGGAAGAACTATCGGAGCTATTACGGGAACTGGGTTATGAAGACGTAGAGGCCTACACGATCTTCACCGGCATCATCGGATATCACAAAGCCGTAAAACCGGGCCGCTAACCTCTGCGCTAAATTGATATATATCAACGCCCCGTCCCCCGCGCATTGCTATTGTGCCTTCACTATCCCAATGAGTGTATTCAGCATATGGAACTGGTCTGCCCTGCCGGAAATTTACCCGCACTACGGTCAGCCATAGATAACGGTGCCGATGCGGTTTATATCGGTTTTCGAAACAGTACCAACGCCAGGAATTTCCCCGGCCTTAACTTTAGCCACGATGAAGTAGCGACCGGCATTGCCTACGCGCGCCGACAGGGAAAAAAGGTATTCCTGGCAATCAACACTTATCCCTACCCCGAATATTGGCAGGAATCTATAGAGACTATCGACGCCGCCGCAGACCTCGGTATCGATGTATTGATTCTTGCGGATATCGGTTTAATGAACTACGCGGCCACGCATCATCCAGACCTGCGCCTGCATCTTTCGGTTCAGGGCTCTGCCGCCAATCAACATGCAATCGCCTTTTATCATGAGCATTTTGGCATCAAGCGTGCAGTGGTCCCCCGAGTCCTTTCGCTGTCACAGGTACAACGTCTTATCAAAGCAACGCCGGTTGAAATCGAAGTATTCGGTTATGGAAGCCTTTGTGTCATGGTGGAAGGTCGCTGTTCTCTATCTTCCTATGTGACCGGCGCGTCACCCAATAGCGCCGGCGTTTGCTCCCCCGCGGAAGCTGTACGCTGGGTGGAAAAACCGGATTCAAGGGATGTCTACCTCAACAAGGCCCTGATCAATCGTTACAACCGGGCTGAGCCCGCTGGCTACCCGACCTTGTGCAAAGGCCGCTTCGAAGTGGATGGTGAAGTGTTCCACTCCCTGGAAGAACCGACCAGCCTGAATGTCCTGGAAATATTGCCACAACTGGTCAAAAGCGGCGTTTCAGCTATTAAGGTTGAAGGACGCCAACGCAGCCGTGCCTACGTTGAGAAAGTGACCCGTACTTTACGTGCAGCGCTGGACAGCTGTTTACAGAATCCGGAAACATTCAGGGTACAGGACACATGGACCCAGGCACTCAACGAAATGTCCGAGGGATCATCCCATACATTGGGAGCTTATGACCGCCCATGGCAATAAAGATCAGCATTGGACCCATTCAGTATTTTTGGCCACGGCAAAAGGTTGTCGAGTTTTACGATGAGGTCAGCGAATCAGCAGCAGATATCGTGTATTTGGGCGAAACCGTCTGTTCCAAACGACGGGAACTGAAACTGGATGATTGGCTGTTTCTTGCTCAAGAACTGACCAACGCTGGCAAAGAAGTCATTCTCTCATCGATGGCCTTATTGGAAGCGGAATCGGAAATCGGTGTATTAAAGCGCATTGTGGACAACGGCATCTATTCCATTGAAGCCAATGATATGGCCGCCATTGGGCTTCGAGACGGAAATGCTCCTTTCGTGGTCGGACCTCACATCAATACTTACAACAGTCAAACCTTGCAGTTCCTGGCCGAACAAGGCGCATTTCGTTGGGTAGTTCCCGTGGAACACAGCTGTAAAGTAATTGATCAACTACACCGCGGCCGCCCGCCTGGTCTGCAAACGGAATTACTGGTGTTCGGAAAATTGCCCCTTGCATTCTCGGCACGTTGCTTCAGTGCACGCGCCGCAAAGCGGCCCAAGGATCACTGCGGTTTCGTTTGTATGGAGAATCCTGACGGAAAACCGGTGATGACACAGGACCATGAACCGTTTCTGGTCCTGAATGGCATTCAAGTCCAGTCCGCATTGACGCAGAATCTGCT
>JBBDSF010000078.1:40184-41503 GCA_040905125.1 Pseudomonadales bacterium
CCGGCAACTTCATGGAAGCGAGACGAAATATTTTGACCACGGAGCGCATGATTAAATATCGCTGCGAGTACCCGTGCATGAATACCAGCGGGAATCGTGCGCAAAAATATCTTGATGGGGACGAGGGGAATCCTGGGAAGCATGGTCCATGTTCGTTGATGTAATCATTACACTTTAACCATCGGCACGGTTGCCCGTGTATGACATGGGTCAAAAGGGACGACAATGAGTTATAACAATATCAGAGAGTTTATTCGTGAGCTTGAGTACCAGGGTGAACTCAAGCGCATCGATAAACCCGTGAGCATGCAGCTCGAAATTACTGAAATATGCCAGCGCGCCCTCAAAGCCGGGGGCCCCGCCCTGTTGTTTGAACAACCTGAAGGTTTCTCAACGCCAGTCCTTGGCAACCTGTTCGGCACGCAGGAACGAATCGCCATGGCACTGAGGCTTGGCTCAGTTATCGAGCTTCGAGAGGTCGGTCACCGATTGGCGGCGTTCAAAAGTCCGTCCTGGCCGACAGCGTTAAAAGAAGCATTTCGTAAGCTCCCCGAGTTCGGCAAACTTCGGCATATGTCGCCGAGGCTGGTCGAGCGAGCGCCTTGTACGGAAAATGTGATCGACGATGATGACGTGGATCTGGCCTGTTTGCCTATACAAACCTGCTGGCCCGAAGACGCGGGTCCGTTGATCACGTTTGGCCTCGTTGTCACTCGAGGGCCCGATGGGGGGCGCCAGAACGTGGGTATCTACCGGCAGCAAGTCATCACCCGCAATAAAGTTATCATGCGCTGGCTTGCACACCGGGGCGGGGCAACAGACTTCAAGGCCTGGTGCGCGAAATTTCCGGGCACACGGTTTCCGGTCGCGGTTGCGATAGGTACCGATCCAGCTACCTTGTTAGCCGCCGTGACACCAATCCCGGATACACTTTCCGAATTCCAGTTCGCCGGATTGTTACGCGGTGGTAGAAGTGAAATCAGCCGGTGTTCCCACGTACCACTGGATGTGCCCGCCTCGGCGGAATTCGTTCTGGAGGGCTATATTGATCCGCAAGAGGAGGCGATGGAAGGTCCGTTTGGAGATCATACCGGCTACTATAACAACGAAGAGAAGTTTCCTGTTCTGACAGTGGAGCGGATAACCCATCGCAACGCACCCATCTACCACACGACCTACACCGGACGTTCACCTTATGACGAACCTTCCATCCTGGGCATGGCCCTGAACGAGGTGTTCATACCTATCTTGCAGATGCAATTCCCGGAAATTGTCGATCTCTATTTACCACCGGAAGCGTGTTCCTACCGTATCGCCGT
>JBBDSF010000079.1:0-1268 GCA_040905125.1 Pseudomonadales bacterium
CTTATTTTATGCCGACACCCCACGTGGCAAGTCGACTTTTAGAAGGGAGATAAACCCTTGAATGATATGGCAAAAAATTTACTTTTATGGATGATTATTGCTGCAGTGCTGTTGACTGTATTCAATAACTTCAACCAGCCGACAAGTTCCGAACAGTTGATCTACTCCGAGTTTATCAGTGAAGTGCAGGCTGGTCAGATCGCAGAGGTCGATATCAGTGGCATGAATATCGTGGGTATCCGCAATAACGGCTCCCGTTTCACCACTGTCAGGCCTTACCTTGATGACCCCAAACTGATCGATGATCTGCTTACCCATGATGTACGCGTCAGGGGCAGTGAGCCGGAACAGCAGAGTATCTGGACTCAGCTGTTGGTGGCTAGCTTTCCGATCCTGATCATCATTGCCGTGTTCATGTTTTTCATGCGTCAGATGCAGGGTGGAGGCGTCGGCGGTAAAGGCGGTCCCATGGCCTTTGGTAAAAGCAAGGCCAAGATGCTCAGCGAAGACCAGGTCAAGGTGACCTTCGCCGATGTGGCCGGAGTCGACGAGGCCAAGGAAGACGTAAAAGAACTGGTGGATTTCCTGCGCGAACCTGACAAATTTCAGCGTTTGGGTGGACGGATTCCTCGCGGCGTGTTGATGGTAGGTCAACCCGGTACTGGTAAAACCCTGTTGGCCAAGGCCATCGCCGGCGAAGCCAAGGTGCCGTTTTTCTCCATCTCCGGTTCCGATTTCGTGGAAATGTTCGTGGGTGTGGGTGCATCCCGGGTTCGCGATATGTTTGAGCAGGCCAAGAAGCAGGCTCCCTGCATAATTTTTATTGACGAGATCGATGCCGTGGGACGTCATCGCGGCGCCGGTGTCGGTGGCGGACACGATGAGCGGGAACAGACACTGAACCAGCTGCTGGTGGAAATGGACGGTTTTGAAGGCAATGATGGTGTTATTGTGATAGCGGCAACCAACCGGCCCGATGTGCTGGATCCGGCCCTGCTGCGCCCGGGTCGCTTCGACCGCCAGGTTGTGGTGAGCTTGCCCGATATTCGTGGTCGTGAACAGATACTCAAGGTGCACATGCGAAAAGTGCCTATCAGTGAAAGCGTAAATGAAGCAGTTCTGGCCCGTGCCACGCCTGGCTTTTCCGGCGCTGACCTGGCCAATCTGGTCAATGAATCTGCCCTGTTTGCGGCCCGGGGAGGTCGCCAGCGTGTGGGCATGGAGGAATTTGAAAAGGCCAAGGACAAGATCATGATGGGCGCTGAGCG
>JBBDSF010000080.1:0-7526 GCA_040905125.1 Pseudomonadales bacterium
GCCAGGCATTTACCAAACAAAAAAGGCACCCCTCGGGGTGCCTTATTTTGTTTGGTGGAGGCGGGGAGAGTTGAATTTAATTCATATCATATTGTTTTATAAGTAAATTATTAGCATGATAAGTCAACAGTGTTACTTCTGATGTTGCTATTGCTCCAGTCTCTCATTTCATTGACACTAGCAGAGAATTGGAAATCCTCGTCGGTGGTTCGATTCCGCCCCTGGCACCACTTCAAAATCTCCCCGCTTCAGGCATATATGTCAGAACGTCACATCTTCCTCAGAGGAAGAAAATGATGCAGGCATGGGCCAACTACCTGGACAAACTCAAGGCGAGTAGATAAGCGAACTCACTACACGAGAATCGCAGCGCCTTCCCCCCTATAGGCGATGATCGCCTGCTGCTTACTAATGCCGATCCTTGCCGGTCTATCCGGATCAAAACGGTTGTAACAGTGGTAGTGCCTCGATATATTGGCCAATCTATATCGATCAGGGCCGTTCCGCCCACGAGACTATGAGTCTCAGGCAAAGCGTCAACACCATCGCCCCTAGGAAGAAAAATCATGGCCGAGATGGAAGACCGTTGGTTATCCGTAGATGAGATAGGCAAACACCTCGGTGTCAGCAGCGACACGGTATACCGTTGGATAGACAAGCACGCGATGCCTGCCCACCGCATGGGACGCTTTTGGAAATTCAAAAAAGTGGAAGTAGATGAGTGGGTCAAAGCGGGAGGAGCCAGCGCAACGCCAATCAATGGTGGGCGTTCCGCATGACTCAGGGCAGGTATCGCATTTCCTTCACTTCTGGCAGCTTGTATCACCGCGAATCGATGAAGCTGGCCGAGCTTTACCTGTCCGTTAAAGACTGGGACGAAGTGCGTATTCAAGCCCTGAGCAGCAACTTGCTCCAGACAAGAACCGAAAGCACAGCCAAACGAACTTGCAGAGAGGCTATAGCGCGCTTGAAAACGTTGGATGATACAGAGCTAGCTTTTTTCTCCGACACGAATCATCAAGATCAGGCACATCTCCTGTGGATCGCCGTATGTCGCTTATACCGTCTTGTTGCCGACTTTGCGGTAGAGGTGCTCCATGAACACTTTCTTGCGATGAAACTCGATCTCAGTTTTGAGGACTATGATGCCTTTTATAACCGCAAGTCGGAATGGCATGACGAGCTTGACAACGCAAGCGCATCAACGCGTGACAAACTTCGGCAGGTCCTGTTCAGAATGCTGCGGGAGGCGGGTTTGATCAGCAAGGAGAATACCATCAACTCCGTGCTACTCAGCCCAGCCTTTACTCAACTAATTCGCCACAACAACCCGGATGAGTTTCTGTACTTTCCCATCTTCGAATCCGATCTGAAGGAGATGTCAGGGTGAGAAGAGATATTGAGAGAATGCCAATGCAGGCCCGATTCCAGCACCTGTTCAATGTGGTTTCCGGGCAGAGGTTCCTGAACAAACAAGGGTTGGGCAATGAGGTGCCCTTTTTCATCTGCCCCTTCAGAGCCGAAGAAGCAGTTGAAATGGAGCGCCTTCAAAACCAGTTAGTCAACCGTCTCGAGCAAGCGGGCATCAAGGTTCTCAGTATTAACCTATATGATCTTTCCATTGAGATTCTGCGAGAAAGGGGAGTATGGGGCAAGGCCCTTGAATTAGAGCCGACGGTGCCAAAGGATCAATTGAAGGAACTGCTGCAGGGCACCCTGGATCCAGCGGCACATGTTGTGCCAGCCATAGCGGAAAAATTACGTGCAAGCGAGCTGGATGTGCTCTTCCTTTCGGGCGTGGGAGAGGTATTCCCCTATATCCGCTCTCACAACGTACTCAACAACTTACAAAGTACCGCGAAAGAAAAGCCGACGGTAATGTTTTTCCCCGGATCTTATACCCAATCACTGGAAACGGGGGCATCATTGGACTTGTTTGCAAAGCTGCATGATGACAAGTACTACCGTGCGTTTAATATCTATCATTACGAAGCCTGAACGGAAGTACAAATATCGAGGGAAGTGCAATGACATTGAAAAACATCTTTCTAAAGCCGGTTGACCGCCCGATCGAAGGTGTCATTAAAGCCGACGATGAGGCCAGCCTTCGCCTCGAAATTGACGAATACGTGCTTACCAACGAAGTTGAAAAGCGGCTGGAAGACTTTCTGGATGCCTACAATAATTACGAAGGCGCTAACGGTGTGTGGGTATCGGGGTTTTTTGGTTCAGGTAAGTCGCATCTACTTAAAATGCTGGCTCTATTACTTGAAAACAGGGAGTTGGATGGCACTTCCACTCTGGACCGCTTCCTACCAAAGTGCAACGAGAACGAGATACTACGGGCCGGCCTGAAACGTGCTGTCTCAATTCCCTCAAAGAGCATTCTGTTCAATATCGATCAGAAAGCCGATGTCATCAGCAAAACTCAAATCGATGCGTTGCTGGCCGTGTTCGTCAAAGTCTTTGACGAAATGTGCGGTTACTACGGCAAGCAAGGATACATCGCCCAGTTCGAGAGGGACCTGGACAGCCGCGGTTTGTATGATCTGTTTAAAACGGAATATGAGCGCGTGACCGGTAGATCCTGGCAGAAAGGTCGTGAACAGGCGCTTCTTGAAGGACCGGATATAGCCAAAGCCTATGCGGCGATCGCCGAAGCGGACCAACAGTCGGCAATGGGGATCCTCGATAAATATCGGAATGAATACCGCCTATCCATTGAAGACTTTGCAGAGAATGTTAATGCGTATATCGAGAAGTATGCAGCCGACAGTGGGCATAAAGAGTTTCATCTGAACTTCTTCGTGGACGAGGTCGGCCAGTACATTGCCGACAACACCAAGCTGATGACCAATCTGCAAACTATTGCGGAAAGCCTGGCCACCAAGTGCCGGGGGCGCGCCTGGATTGTTGTTACTGCTCAGGAAGAGATGAAGAACGTCATAGGTGAACAGAGCAAGCAGCAAGGTAATGATTTCTCAAAGATTCAGGCCCGCTTTAATAACCGCATGAAGTTGTCCAGCGCGGACGTGGCCGAAGTAATCCAGAAACGTTTGCTGAGCAAAACCGAAGAGGGTGTCAATCAACTGTCGGACCTGTATCACGTGCAGTCCAACAACTTCAAAACCCTCTTCGACTTTGCCGATGGCTCAGCGACCTACCGGAACTTCCGGGACAAGGACCACTTTATCCACAGCTACCCCTTCATCCCGTATCAGTTCGCACTGTTCCAGTCTGCGATTCAGAATCTGTCGCAACACAATGCCTTCGAGGGCAAGCACAGCTCCGTTGGTGAGCGTTCAATGCTGGGTGTGTTCCAGCAAGTCGCCATCCAGATTAGCGACCATGAGGTAGGCCAGCTAGCGACTTTCGACCTGATGTTCGAAGGCATCCGCTCTGCACTGAAGTCTCAAATACAGCGCGCCATTATCCAGGCTGAAAACCACCTGGACGACCCATTCGCGATTCGGTTGCTGAAAGCCCTGTTCCTCGTGAAATACGTCAAGGAGTTCAAACCCACTGTTCGTAACCTCTGCGTGTTAATGCTGGATGCCTTCGATCAGGACCTGCCGGCACTGCGAAAGAAAATCGAAGAGGCGCTGAACCTGCTGGAGCAACAAACCTACATTCAGCGTAATGGCGATCAATACGAGTACTTGACCGACGAAGAGAAAGACGTCGAAGAGGAAATCAAGAATACGGAAGTTGAGTCCTCCGATGTTGCCGATGAGCTGGAAAAAATCATCTTCGACTACGTCATCAAACAGCGCAAGATTCGCTACGATACAGGCCCATCCCAGAATCAGGGACAGGACTATACTTATTCACGCAAACTGGATGACCGCCTGCATGGTCGTGAATACGAGTTGGCGATAAATATCATCAGCCCGTTTCACGAGCATACTGACAACGAGCAGATGCTCCGCACCGCGTCTACCTATAAGGCGGATGAGCTCTTTATCCTGATGCCTGCTGATGAACGTTTAGTGCGTGACTTGCTCATGCTCAAGCGCACAGAGAAATACATCAAGCAGAATATCTCCGTCACCCAGCAGGAGTCGGTTAAACGGATTTTAAACGACAAAGGTTTCCAGAACCGTGAGCGGGAAGTCCGAATACGGCAGCAGGTTCAGGCGCTACTTGCCAAATCCAAACTCCTGATCGGTGGTGCGGATGTAGAGGTGACCAACGAAGATGCTCAAACTCGTATTATTCGGGGCTTCCATGAGCTGATCTCCCGCGCCTATCCCAACCTCCGCATGCTGCGAGGAGTCTCCTACTCGGAGAACGATATCGGCACCTGCCTTAACCGGGCAGAAGACGGGTTGCTTGGCAACGATGCGACAGCCCTGGCAGAGTCCGAACAGGAGCTGCTGGCATTCATTCAAAGCAATAACCGTGGCGGTGTTCGGACCACCTTGAAAAGCCTGCTGGAGAAATTTGAACGCAAGCCTTACGGCTGGTATTTCGCCGCCATCCTCTGCACCCTGGCTAATTTGTGTGCACGTGGAAAGGTAGAGGCCCGTCTCGATGGAAACATCCTGGAGGACGCCGAGCTTGAACGGGCACTGCGCAATACCCATGGGCACAGCAGCCTTGTGCTGGAACCCCAGGTAGAATTTACGGCATCCCAAGTCCGGGCGCTTAAAGCGGTTTATGAAGATTTTTTCGACGGCCCGCCTGCAAGCAATGATGCCAAGGCCCTGGGTAAGGAAACAGGCGAAGCTTTCCTGGCAATGTACCACCAGCTCAACCCACTGGCAGCCCAGGCTGAGCAGTATCCGTTTCTTAATGCCTTGAAGCCCGCTTTGGAGACGTTGCAAGATGTTGCCGGTAAACCTTACACCTGGCATCTCACCGAATTGAGCAAGCAGGAAGACCGCTTGTTGGAACTGAAAGAAGAAGTCATCGACCCTATTCGCAAGTTCATGAGTGGGTCACAGAAAGACATTTACAACCATGCACAGTCGCTACTGCAAGCGCAGGAGCCCAATTTCACCTATGTATCTGGCGACGAGGTTGAGCAGATCCGGTCGATTCTCAATGATCCCGATTGCTACAGGGGCGATCATATCCAACAACTCAAGGGGCAACTGGACAGCTTGAAAGAGCACATAGAGGAGAAGCTTGGCGAAACACGCGCCAGGGCAGCCGATTCCCTGAGCGCCATGCAACAGCGCATGCAGAACATGGATGAATACCAGTCCCTACCGGAACCTCGTCAGGCGGAATTGAACAAGCCCTATCAGGATCTAAACGAGCACATCGGCCAGCAGCAACTTATCGCTGTCATCAATGATCGCTTGCGCTATTTTGAAGATGATGGCTACCAGAAGCTCCTGGAACGGATGGTGAGCTTAGCCAACCAAAAATCTGCGCCGGCTGCCGACCCGGAACAACCCCCCGAGTCTCAAGATGATGACAAGGCGAATCATGCCGAGAGATCAACCGGCGAGTACGTTCACACGCGTAATCTCTACGTTGCCTACGACAAAGCCTGGCTGGCCAGTGAGGCTGATGTAGATCGTTATCTGACCGGCCTGCGCGCAGCCCTTCTACAGGAAATTCAGCAAGGCCACAAAGTACAAATATAGAATGTGCAGATTCAAGGGCTGTCTATGAACGACACAGAGCGGGACACGCTTGCGCTGATCCGCGGCGGTGAAAACCTGACCGTCGAGTTCAAAAGCGATGCCAAGAGCCTGTCTGATCGGGATCTGGTGGCGGCGGTCGTGGCCCTTGCCAACACGGAAGGAGGCGACCTGTTCCTGGGCGTTGAAGATAACGGCGCGATCACCGGCCTGCATGCCAATCACCGAAACGTGACCGGGCTACCCGCCCTGATTGCCAATAAAACCAACCCGGCTGTACCTGTCAGGGTGGAGCGGTGCGATCTGCTGGGAAAACCGGTTGCGCGGATTACCGTTCCCAAGTCCCGACAACTGGCATCGACCTCCGATGGTCTGCTGGTTCGAAGGCGACTCAAGCTTGATGGCACACCAGAGGCCGTGCCTTTCTACCCTCATGAATTCACCCAGCACCAATCGTCTATGGGGCTTGTCGATCCTTCGGCAATGGTACTGGAGGAGATAGACGCCAACCAACTTGATCCGCTGCAACGCCTGCGCATTCGTAACGCCATCAAAAAATACGGTGGCGAACAGTCTCTATTGACCCTGACGGACGAGGAATTTGATGGCGCACTGGGTCTGGTCTCCTGCAAACAGGGGGAGTGCCACCCGACTGTCGCAGGTTTGTTAATGCTTGGCACTGAGGCCCTATTGCGGCAACACCTGCCTGCCTATGAAGTGGCTTTTCAGGTAATGCACGGCACCGACGTGCGCGTTAACGAGTTCTACCGTAAGCCGTTGATAGAAACTTTTGAAGAGGTCGAACTTCAATTCAAGCCCTGGGTGCTTGAAGAGGAGCTGGAAGTCGGCCTGTTTCGTGTTCCTATTCCCAACTACGACCGTCGAGCCTTTCGAGAGGGGTTTATCAATGCGCTGGTGCATCGGGATTTCAGCCGATTGGGCGCCGTGCATGTCAAGTTGGATGATAGTGGACTGAATATCAGCAATCCCGGAGGTTTCATTGAAGGTGTTGACCTGAGCAACCTGCTGGTTGCGCCACCGCGTTCGCGCAACCCTCTGCTGGCCGATATTATCAAACGGATTGGGCTTGCCGAGCGAACAGGGCGCGGCATTGATCGTATTTACGAAGGCATGCTGCGCTACGGTCGGCCAGAACCAGACTATTCCCGATCCAACGCCTACACGGTTAATCTCGTACTGGTGAACGCGGCTGCGGATCGTCAATTCCTGAAAATGGTGGTGGAACAGCACGATAAGCTTGGAGAGCCGATAGTCGAACCGCTTATTGCACTGGTCCACCTGCGTGATGAGCGCCGCGTTACCACTCGTGACCTTGCCCCTGCTCTGCAAAGAAGCGAAGCGGAAACCCGCGTTCTGCTCGAAAGATTGATGGAGTCGGGCTTAATTGAAGCTCATGGCGCGGGTCGAGGCCGCAGTTACACGCTGAGTGCCAAGGTCTATCGGAAAATTGGGGAAAAGGCGGCTTATGTGCGGCAGGCGGGATTCTCCTCCATCCAGCAGGAACAGATGGTACTCAAATTTATTCAAGGGCACGGCAAGATAAAACGTGCTGATGTTATGGATCTGTGCCATCTGACGAAAGACCAGGCTGCAAAACTGCTGGCGCGCCTGGCGAATCAAGGCAAAATTTACAAGCACGGCGAGCGAAGGGGGGCTTACTATGACCTTGACTCATAAGTTATACGCCCCGCTCATAACTTATGCTGGCTCATAACTGGCTCATAACTGGCTCATAAAGGAATTTTTAGCTATAAACCCTCCCGTGTATTCCGTGTGTTCTGTGGTTGCAGTTCATCCGTACGCATCCGTGTCTATCTGCACACAAGGCCTCTCCTGATATGGAAACCGCAAAACTAAAAAAATTCGCCCAGTTCGCCCGGCGCAACCTGCTGGAGCAGGTCTCCGCCAAGC
>JBBDSF010000081.1:0-1267 GCA_040905125.1 Pseudomonadales bacterium
CGTTGTGCATGATGGTTATCGGTTGCAACCGCTTGTCATGCTGCTGAGGAAATCCCATATCGAAAGTATTGAGGAATATCTCGATTCAGGACACAGTACCGTAAGAGGGTGGCTTGAAACCCTTGACACGGTCACGGTCGACTTCTCGGATCAAGCTGAAGCGTTCACGAATATCAATCGACTCACGGGGACGTAAACGAATTACTTTCAGGGTATCCACGGCCGGCGGTCGGCCGTGGACCTTCCTGTGCGAGTTGAAAGTTACTACATGTCTTCGATTTTCGATGCCAGTTCAGGATTGGTCCGTATGGCCTGGGCAATGGCGTTGTATTTATCCGTTGCCAGTCCCGCCGACTCAACGGCGTCGACCATCTCTTCATTGGCTTCCTGACGCAGTTGTGCGATCTGTGATTGATCTTCAGCTTCCTGTGCCTTCTGCTGGAAGTCCTGGCTGATTGAGTTGACCTCCTGTCGAGCATCAGCAAATGCTGCCAGATCATCATCCGAGAAGTTTTGTTGCTGTTGCTGGTGCTGGGGAGGAGGTGGCTCATAACCGCCGCCACCTTGCTGTTGCTGCGCAAATACGGCGCCGCTGGCAACAAGGGCTGCGGTACCGGCAAGTGCTGTCAACTGTTTACGGAAATCGTTGCTGGTCATAGTCACTGTTCCTTTGATTGGAATTTCGTTTGGTTCAGTAGCCCCCATTTCCGGCGCTACTCATCAACAAACAAGAGAGCCTCGCATTTGGTTCCATTGCATAAAATTTTTCTCTTGAGGGAACTGATGGCAGGGCTGTGTTGTTATACTAATAACGAGACAGGTAGTGGCCGGCAACCTTTGGACTTCGAGCAACGAATTTGCGATCAGATTCCCCACCTGCGCCGATATGCGCGGGCACTGTGCCGCGATGCGACCCTGGCGGACGATCTTGTCCAGAACTGCCTCGAGCGCGCCCTGTGCAAACGGCACCTTTGGCGGCCGTCGGGACGCATCCGGAGCTGGCTGTTTCGCATGATGTACAGAATATATCTCAACGATCGCGCCTCGGCACCGGTACGTCGCGAGGAAATAACGCCGGACGCAGGCGACAGTCAGACGGAGGATGGAAGTCAGGAAATGCATGTAGAAGTTCATCAGGTACTTCACGTCGTCGACAAACTGCCGTTGGAACAGCGCGCCGCTTTATTGTTGATGGCACTGGAGAATCCAGGCTACCGGGAGGCGGCCCGCATACTCGATATCAATGTGGGCACGTTACGCTCCCGGC
>JBBDSF010000082.1:0-7438 GCA_040905125.1 Pseudomonadales bacterium
GATGCAGTTTGACCAAGCAGCTTAACCCTGTGTCCGAAGTTTCGGGGGAAGATCAGTTGGAGGAATTGACGAAGGTGACGCGTTCCGTGCCAGTAAGCCCGCGTTTCTTGGTGCAAGTACTTGTATCGCCTATGCACGACGTAGATCTAACTTGCAGCTTAGTGGCAGGCTTGTGGGAGTTAGATCAAGCGGGAGAGGTTCGATTAGAAATTCGGGAGCATTTCGCAGAGGCGCATTCTCCCCACATTATGCGCATGGACATCGTCGACCTACGCTCCGGCGATGAACGTAAAGTAGCGTTGGATGTTTTCGATAGGAGTGATCGATTTTGCGACGCGACTCTCCATATAGTGGATAGGTACTTTAAAAGAAACTACTCGTCAAACGCTAGTAATGATCTCGCCAACTCTGTTCGGAAAAAGATCCGGCCAGCGGGAATTACGTTTGGCTGCTATGTTCCAGGATCAAGAAAGACCATGTTGTATTCTGCGCTGATCTCGTTTAGGGGCAAGCTTCGGTCGAATGGTTTTAGAAATGCTCCGACGGCCGTTGGGCAGCTGATGCGTGATGTGCGGCAGATTCGCAGCTTTCTGAGCGACTCAACGTGGGAACGTTCGGATGCAGATCCTAGTTACAGTCGAGTAGTGTTCCAAAGCCGCCTTTGGGATGTCCGGTTGGAGAGAGGCGTTGACCGGAGCGGCGTGAATAGGGAACGCACCATGTTGGCTCGCGCTCTACGGGAAGCCTTCGGTTCGCGAGACACTATTGGCCTCTTGGGTACCGCGTTTGCACAAAGGACAGCCTCCGATGCGATTCTTAGCCGCAAAGTGAGTCGATCCGAGTACGCTCTTCAACTTCGAACTAGTCTGGTAGCCGTCAACTCCCATGGGTTGGACGGTAGCGGAGGGTTTAAGGTCGGTGAATCGCTTGCGGCCGGTTGCGCGATAGTCAGTCAGCCTTTTAAGTTCGAAATGCCGGTTCCCCTTGAAGAGGGCAGGAACTTTTTGTCATTCGAGTCCGCCGCTGAATGTGTAGAGCAGTGTAGGTACTTGATTGACAACCCGGACAAAACTGCGCAAATGCGGACCGAGAATCTCAAGTACTACCATCGCCATGTCAAGCCTGCGTCGATAGCAAGATGGATAATAACCGGCACGTTTGACACGTAGAGCCTCTTGAGGTCTCGTCAAAGCCCGGAAAGCGCCGCTGGTACTTGTTGCCGATCAGCACCGGGTCGAAGCGGCCCTGGCGGTCGCGCGGAATATCCAGCACGACGCGCTCAGCGCCCGTATCCACGGTCTTCGGACTCGTGCCGTTCCTGTGGTTGCCCGCCGCCTGCTCGGCGTTCGAGGCGACAAATGAATATGCCGGCCGAGCAGCTGGGATTGATAAATTACTCAATACCATTGTCTGCATGAGAAAGTGCAGTCGTTCTTAACGAATCACGACATGATGATTTTTGACGCGTAAAACGCCTCCGCCATGCCTGTGTCTGCCTTGCACTCGAGGCCCCTGAGTCTGAGCAGTGCCTCGAACGTTTCATCTGCGAACCATTGCTTCTTCAATTGCGACGGATAGCAGGTCATCAGCGTCGAAATTTTCCTTTCCACCGCCGATCGCGACACCGGACAATAAACATTGGGGCGGCCCAGGTCGCCATCGTATTTGGGGATTTCCATTTCCAGGACCAGGCCGTCTCGCAGAACCTGCCGCGTGATTTCGAAGACGAATCGGTGATCCTGATGAAGATCGTTGTGGCTATGTGTAAAGATCAGCGAGGGTGACAATCCCCGCGTCTTGTCAATCAGGAACTGTTTAGCCTCCTCGGCCCGGTATGGCAAAAAGCCGTCCCTGAGGCCGCCGAAGTCCATCGTTAAATTAGCCTTTTCGCCCAATAGCGTGCTGAGCGCTCTACGGCATTCTTTTTCGCGTTCCGGATCGGAGCAAAAGGTAATTGCATGGAACCTGAGGTCAGGCGATCGCTCGGCGAGGTCGACCAGCGTTGCGCCGCAGCCTATTTCGCCGTCATCGCAATGGGCGCCAAGTACAAGGACCTGGTCTCCTGATATTGCGTCGCCGAGGCTCAGTCTTGCCAAACCTGCCAAGGCAGCTCCTCCTGACTCCACATACGGTCATAGACAATCTTGTCTTTTATGGTGTCCATTGCTTTCCAGAAGCCGTGATACCGGTAGGCAAACAGCTTACCTTCTTCGAGCAGGCGTCGAAAAGGTTCTTCGACGAGCTCCTCGCCATCTCTTATGTAATCGAAGATCGAATTTCGCAATACCATGTAGCCGCCGTTAATCCAGATGTCGCTGGCTTCAACATCCCGAATGCTGGTTACACGGTGCTTGTTATCGGAGTCTACCAGGTGAAAGCTTTGCGATGGGCGAACAGCAGCGAACCCCGCGACTGCGCCTGAGTTATCGAATCTTTCTATGTGCTCGTTCAGTGGAAGATCAGACAACTGATCGCCGTAATTAGCTAGGAACAGCTCGTCGTCTTCGAGGTAAGACTGAACTTTGCTTAAGCGCTGCCCGATATTAGAGTGCAATCCCGTATCAACAAAATGAATTGTCCAGTCGGCAATATCGCTCGACGCTGGTGAAATGCTCCCGCCATTACCTACTATCGAAAAATCGCGGGTAAGATTTGGGTTGTAGTTCAGGAAAAACTCCCGAATCGTAACACCCTTGTAGCCCAAGCACAGGATGAATTCTTTGTGGCCAAAATGGGCGTAGTACCGCATCAGATGCCAGAGGATGGGCATCGGACCGATCGGTACCAGTGGTTTCGGTATTGTCTCCGAATGTTCCCGAAGCCGTGTCCCCAAGCCACCGCAAAAAATGACAACCTTCAATTCAGTATCTCCATCATTGCCTCAGAACTTCCAGTAGAAACGCTCATCGATCTGTCCGGTGCTCGTCAGGTACTTTAATTGTTTTAGTCTTGTGAAGGCACGAAAATCAAAGATGTCATAATCCATCTGGATCTGCTCGAAAATACTTTTGAGCTCTGCAGCACCATCGCGCAAAGTCCACTGGCATTGGAACCCGGGTAGGTTGTTCTTGATCTTGTCGAAGTTAACGCGGTAACTGCGATTATCCCCACCGGAAGGGCCCATTGTCACCTTGCATTCGGACACCGTCTCCGCCACGATATCGGCGACTTCCCTGATCCTGTAGTTTTCTTCCGTTACCCCCACGTTGAAGATCTCGCCTGCGACTGCCGATGATGGGGCTTCCAGCGCACATAAGATTGCTCGACAAATATCCTCGATGTGCACGAGGGGCCGCCAGGGAGAGCCGTCACTGGTCATGGTGATGTCCTTGGTGGTCCAGGCAAGACCCATCAGGTTGTTCAATACAATATCAAAGCGCATCCTGGGTGATGCGCCGTACGCCGTCGCGTTGCGAAGGAACACCGGTGAGAAGTTCTCGTTCATCAGCATGCCGACGTCGCGCTCAACAAGCGCTTTGCATCGTGCGTACGCTGTCTGAGGGTTTGTCTCGCTGGTTTCGTCGACGAAATCTGCGTCAGAGACGCCATAGATGCTGCATGACGAGGTGTAGACAAATCGTTCGATACCGGCTTTTCTGGCTGTTTCGGCGAGATTGACGGAGCCCATGTGGTTTATTTCAGTGGTAATCTCAGGGTTGTTCTCGCCCAGTGGATCGTTTGACAACTCGGCCATGTGAACGATCGCGTCAATCCCCTCGAGGTCGGCAGGAACGATCAACCGCAAATCCTTAACGATTGTCCGCGGGCTTTCAAAGCCGGATTTGGGTCGGGAGTAGAGCCAGCCATCTTTGTAGTAGCCGGTGTCCAGGCCCGTCACCTGGTGTCCGGCCTTCAGCAGGAATGGCGCGAGCACGGTACCGATGTAGCCATCTGTTCCTGTTACGAATAAATTCATTTCCCCAGACTACCTCAAGACTTCGACAGGCGAAGGGAAAATCATCTCAAGACCGTCAGCAGCATAATCCGAACCATCGCACATTTTTGACAATTTTTACTTAAAAATTTTGTACCAGGATGGTACAAAAGTCAGGTCCACACGAGAAACTACCATATCGGCGAGAAATCCGGCTGAAACGCTTATTCTTTAGCCAGTTGTAAAAAAGCTACCAACCCGACCGCAGGAAAAGGACAACTATGAACTTCACGGAAACCAAGCTTGGCGGCGCCTACGTCATCGATGTCAAACGATTGGGCGACAATCGTGGATTTTTCGCCCGCGCTTTTTGCCAGCACGAGTTCGCCGAACACGGGCTAAAGCCTATAATTGCGCAGGGAAATCTCGCGTACAATAAGACCAGGGGCACGCTCCGCGGCATGCACTTTCAGTTTCCGCCTAAGGCTGAGACGAAACTGGTCCGGTGCACGCGCGGTGCCATTGTTGACATAATCGTCGACCTGCGGCCGGAGAGCGCCACGTTCCTGGAGCATGTCGCGGTCGAGTTAACCGCAGAGAATCACCGGTCGTTGTATGTTCCCGAGCGGTTCGCACACGGCTACCAGGTTCTCACGGATGACACGGAGACCAGTTACCTCGTAGGGGAGTTCTACGCCCCGGACGATGAGGGCGGGCTTATGTATAACGATCCGAAACTCGGACTGGAGTGGCCCCTGCCTGTTGAGGAAATCTCGGAAAAAGACAGCAAGTGGCAGCTGTTGGACGACTACGAGCCCGAGCTCAAGCGTCGAATGAGCATATAATGTCTTATTCGTATTACCGACGTCGCATCGGCACAAATTCCGATCAGGAGTAGAGTTATGATTATCGTGGATAACGCGCTGAAGCAACGAGCCGACCAGGACCGTCCTGTCCGGGTAGGCATGATCGGTGCCGGGTTCATGGGACAGGGACTGACCAATCAGATCGTCAACAGCACGCCCGGCATGCAGATGACCGCGGTACAGAACCGCAATATCGAGCGAGCGATGCACGTTTACAACTACTCCGGCATTAAGGGTGTCGTTGTTGCTGAGAGTCAGAGTGCTTTTGACGCGGCGATAGAAAAGGGCAAGGCCGTGGTCACAGAAGATCCGTTCCTGCTTTGCCGCTCAGAACATATCGACATACTGATCGACGTGACGGGATCTGTCGAGTTTGGTGCAAAAGTCGTTCTTGATGCATTCGCACATGGCAAGTCGGTCGTGCTCATGAATGCCGAACTCGATGCAACCATCGGTCCCATCTTGCGTGTCTACGCCAGGAAGCACGGCGTGATTCTCTCTGCGTGCGACGGTGACGAGCCCGGCGTGCAAATGAACTTGGTGCGCTGGGTCCAGGGACTCGGGCTGAAACCGCGACTGATTAGCAATGTCAAAGGATTGCAGGATCGCTACAGGAACCCGAAGACCCAGCAGGAATGGGCTGAGCGGTGGGGACAGAACGCAGCCATGGTGACGTCGTTTGCAGACGGGTCAAAGATCAGTTTTGAACAGGCGATCGTCGCCAATGCAACTGGATTCCAAGTCCAGTCACGCGGCATGTCCCGCGGGATCGAGGCGCCGGACACGATCATGGAGGTCTACAAGCTGTGGGATGTCGACGAGCTGCGCGAGTTTGGCGGTGTCGTTGACTACACGGTGGGTCCGCCCGGAATCAAGGTCTATTGCCTGGCGGAGCACGACGACCCGAAGCAACGCCACTACCTGAAGCTGTACAAGATGGGTGAAGGCCCGCTGTACCCGTTCTGGATTCCCTATCACCTCGTACATTTCGAAACGCCGAGCTCAATTGCTCGAGTAGCGCTTTTCAACGACGAGCTTGCCCCACCCATTGGTGGTCCGGTCGTCGAGGTATGCGCGGTTGCAAAACGTGACCTTGCATGCGGAGAAACACTCGATGACTACGGAATGTATATGACATACGGTGAGGCCGTGAATTCGGACGAGATGAGCGAGAAGCGCTATCTCCCTGAAGGCATCGTATCGGGCTGTCGTTTGAAGCGCGACATCAAACAGGACGAGGTAATCACCTACAACGATGTCGTGTTGCCGCCAGGGCGCTTGGCAGACAGCTTACGGTCTGAACAATACAAGCATTTCCGAGATGAGACATGGCTGGAGGAGTGCCTGGCCGAACAACTCCGCGAGACCGGTTAGGAAAAGCTGACTCGTCGAGCTGGAACACAATGGCGGCTCGATCTGTAGGGTCTCAAGACCCCTGCGACATGTCAGCTCGGGATTTTTCGGTCAGTCGTTCTGCGTCTACTTGAGATAAGAAGGACTGCGACAATGCCGATTATCGCCGTGAGGGAAGCGTCTCCGTCCGCAAAATGTGTGCGAATCCTATATATTGATCGAAGAAACACCGTCCAGGGTGGAACAACAATTTCATGAAGCAACGGGATACGAGTCCGGCGATCGTCCTGGGTACTGGAGAAACAGCACTTGGCACAATTCGTTCTCTCCATCGTGCCGGTATCGAAGTTATATATTCTGCGGATAGGTCGGACTTCGCAGGCTTGTCGCGATTCCACAAGCCCTTAGATGATTGGCCGACTAGGGTGCTCGAACCTGTCCCGCTTGAAGAATGGCTGACGTCGACGGGGCTGGAGTCAGCTGTCTTGATGCCTTGCTCCGACGCCTGGACACAATCGGTATCGAGACTTGGCGAGGCAGCCAGCGAACGTTTTTGCCGATGGACTCCCAGTCCTGAGACTGTTGATCTGATGGTCGACAAGAATAAATTCAGGGCGGTACTGGAGCGGCTCGAATTGCCGCATCCGCGATCCTTTGTCCTGCAGCGAGACAGCAGTGCGTGGCAGATCCCGGATAGTGTCTACGAGGGTGCTTTTCTCAAGCCCTATGATTCGCTAACGTTCTTCGCAGCATTTGGCGTCAAGGCGTTTTCTGTCAGCAGCGCCGACGATGCCTTTGACAAAGTGCAGGCCGCGTGGAACAAGGGTATCGAGATGATCATCCAGGAATACGTTCCCGGCCCGCCAAAAAATCATTACTTTATCGACGGGTATCGCTCGAAGGACGGCTCGGTCACACAGTGCCTGGCTCGGCAACGGCTGAGAATGTATCCGCCGGACTTTGGCAACAGTACCGACATGATGACTGTCCCGCTGGAACCGGTGCAGCCGGCACTGGATACATTGCATAGCCTTTTCGACCACACAGGTTTCCACGGAATATTCAGTGCGGAGTTCAAGTTGGATGAACGCGACGAGCTCTTCAAGATCCTCGAAGTTAACTGCAGGCCCTGGTGGTTTATCGACTATGCGGATCGATGCGGTTTGAGCGTTTGCCGTTTAGCCTACGCTGATGCTCTCGGCGTGCCTATTCCTGATCAACAGCCTTACAAAATAGGCAAGCGCGGGACATACCCGATCTACGATTGGGAGGTGTTTAGAAATAGTGACCATCGGGGCGTCGTAGGGTTCTTTGCATTGATCTTTAACTGGTTTCGATCGTATCA
>JBBDSF010000083.1:0-3552 GCA_040905125.1 Pseudomonadales bacterium
CAGATGATGGTTCATGACTAAGCCAGGCTAGAAAAACGCGTATTTCAGCCCTATGCCGAAAAGCGTTGTGGCGAGCACGGACCTTAGAATCCTGTCAGGAATAAACCGGGCAAGGTGAGAACCGAAATAGATGGCAGGCAGAGAACCGATCAATAGACTCCCCAACAAGACGAAATCCACGTTGCCCAGAAAGAGATGTCCCAGGCCCGCCACGAAGGTTAAGGGTACCGCGTGCCCGAGGTCCGTACCGATAATATTCACACCCGTCAAACGCGGATAAAGGGTCATGAGTACGGCCGTCCCGATCGCACCGGCACCCACGGATGAAAGTGTCACGACGACACCGAGTCCTGCGCCCATCAACACGGTAATCAGCCCAACCTGATTACGCGCCACCTGACGCCAACGATGGGCCACATCACGTAACCGGGATCCGAATATCAGGACAAGAGAGGTCAGAATCAGCATCAACCCCAGGCATGTGGTAATGATACCGGCATAATCGGTGGGCTCATCGAACAGGTACTTCAGGGCGATAATTGTCAGTGCTGCCATGGGCAGACTGCCTGCCGCTAACAAGCCGACAAGGTCCCATCGTATATTGCGTTGTTTGCCGTAAGACCAGACGCCACCGCTTTTGGTAATAGTGGCATACATCAGGTCGGTGCCCACGGCTATGTGGAGGGGAAATCCGAAAGCCAGCAATAGTGGCGTCATCAGGGATCCGCCTCCGACACCGGTAATGCCGACAGCGAGACCGACCACGGCGCCAGCCAGCACGTATAGGAGAAATTCCATCAGGTCTGCTGCTTTTACTTCGACTTCGGTTGTAAATTTACGTCAAACTAACTATTCTGGAAAGGAATATTTGCTCATATTTTTAGACGATTAGCGCATATTGCTGGTGGCCGGAGGGCACATGAAACTTCAACAGCTTCGATACATCTGGGAAGTGGCGCACCATGATTTGAATGTTTCCGCGACCGCGCAAAGTCTTTTTACCTCGCAACCCGGCATTAGTAAACAGATCCGATTACTAGAAGACGAACTGGGCGTGGAGATATTTGCGCGCAGTGGCAAACATCTTACCCGGGTAACGCCTGCAGGCGAAACCATCATCGCCCAGGCGGGTGAAATTCTTCGCAAAGTCGACAGCATCAAGCAGGTTGCACAAGAGTTCAGTAATGAGAAAAAGGGCAGCCTCTCCATTGCCACCACCCACACACAGGCGCGCTACGCGTTACCTTCGGTCATCGACGACTTTACTTCGAAATACCCACAGGTATCCTTGCATATGCACCAGGGAAGTCCAATCCAAATTGCCGAACTGGCTGCGGACGGTGCGGTGGATTTTGCAATTGCGACAGAAGGGCTCGAATTGTTTGGTGACCTGGTTATGATGCCATGCTACAAGTGGAATCGTTGCATTGTTGTACCTGGGAATCACCCATTAGCCCACTCTGACAATTTAACGCTGGAGCAGGTAGCCGAATATCCCATCGTGACCTATGTATTCGGATTTACGGGTCGATCGAAACTGGATGACGCGTTCAGGCATTATGGGTTGGTGCCTAAAGTGGTGTTTACTGCGACAGACGCGGATGTTATTAAAACCTATGTTCGTCTGGGACTCGGTATCGGCATCATTGCACAAATGGCCCACCACCCGACAGAAGACAGCGACCTGATTGCCCTGGACGCAAGTCATCTGTTTGAGCCCAGTACCACCATGATCGGCTGTCGCCGTGGTACGTTCCTGCGCGGCTTCATGTATGAATTTATAGAGCTGTTCGCGCCCCATCTGAGCAGAGATCTGGTGGAAGAAGCGTTCGCCCGTGGCAACCGGGCAGAGTTAGAAGAACTTTTTCGGGATATCGAGCTGCCTGTACACTAGATAAAGTCGAGGTCCGGGTTATCATTGAGGATTTCCTGCGCCTCATTGGACTTGCTGGAGCTTTCGCCAAAGACTTCCTTGACGAACTTGAAATACACCGTATACACCCTGGTCTCTCCATCTTCTTCCACCAGGAAAAAGGGTGCCCGGTTAACGGCAAATTCCCTTGCCAATTGCATGCCTTGAGATTCGGAATCACGTTCATCGGCGATAACCACTTCATCGATGTGTGCCATCTGCCCCGAGCTATTCAGACGCTCTTCGACATCGGCACACTTTTGGCAGGGCTGGCCGTCTGCCAGAATTTTCTTAACAAACGTAATCTTCAATTTTCGTCATCCAGGTTGATTGCATGTAAACCACATTCCCGCTTCGTCGCTTCTTCCCACCACCAACGACCCGCGCGCTCATGTTCATTTGGACCCACCGGCCGGGTGCACGGCTCGCAACCGATACTCATATATCCCTGGTCATGAAGCTTGTTATACGGTACCGAATTCTCGCGAATGTATTGCCAGACTCTCGCTGAACTCCATTCGGCCAGGGGATTGTATTTTGTCAGCGGTCCTTGCTCATTCGAAAATGCCGTGTCTTCCTGGACTTGCGGTACATGGGCACGGGTGGGACTCTGATCCCGGCGCTGACCGGTCACCCACGCATCCAGATGTTTCAGATGTCGACGCAAAGGCTCTATCTTTCGAATGCCGCAGCATTCCTGGTGGCCGTCCCGGTAAAAGCTGAAAAGCCCCTTAC
Organism: Pseudomonadales bacterium; assembly: GCA_040905125.1. Classification (GTDB taxonomy): domain Bacteria; phylum Pseudomonadota; class Gammaproteobacteria; order Pseudomonadales; family Azotimanducaceae; genus JBBDSF01. Next base: position 2,648 of record JBBDSF010000083.1, read on the forward strand.
GCTTTACCAGATCCTCGACCGCCTCCGCGTCCGGACTCAAGATATCGATATCGATACCGTAATAATTACGAACTTCTTCGATAAAGCGATAAGTCTCCGGATGCAGTCTGCCGGTATCCAGTGAAAACACCTGGACATTGTCGGTCAGATTGCACGCCATATCGATCAGTGCGACATCTTCGGCGCCGCTAAAGGACAACGCAACTCGATCATGTGCCTCAAAAGCTTCCTTGAGAACCTCCTGGGGTGATTTTATTTCAGATGTAGCCTGCGCATTCATCAGTGAATTCCGCTAAAATGCGCCGCAAGCTTATCAAAGCTGGCGTCGGTTGAGAAATTGCGTTACGCCATAACGAAATAACCGGAACCGCTAGTGTCATTTCCTGTACGTTCATGAAGTGACAGGACATGACGCCAAACCTCGAAAACAATGGATCATCGCCCATGAACATAGTTTGTCTTGATCTTGAAGGCGTGCTGGTGCCGGAAATCTGGATAGCATTTGCCGAGAAGACCGGCATCGAAGAACTCAAGCTCACCACCCGGGATATACCTGACTATAATGAGCTTATGACGCGGCGATTGGAAATACTCCACGCGAACAGCCTCAAGCTGGTCGATGTGCAAAAGGTCATTGAGGATCTGGCGCCTCTCGAGGGTGCGTTCGAGTTTCTAACTGACCTGCGCAGCGCCTATCAGGTCATCATCCTCTCAGATACTTTCTACGAATTCGCCCATCCCCTGATGCGGCAGCTCAATTGGCCGACCCTGTTTTGCCACCGGCTCGAAATCGACCCGGGCGGTCGAATTGAAAGTTATCACCTGCGGCAGGAAGACCCGAAACGCAAGGCGGTTCAGGCGCTGAAACAACTCAATTTTCGAGTGTTGGCTGCCGGCGATTCCTA
>JBBDSF010000083.1:3652-6109 GCA_040905125.1 Pseudomonadales bacterium
AGGGGCTTGAGGTGGCGGTCAATGGTCAACGGGGTGAGAAGACAGACGCGGCGGGAGTGGCTGTATTGAACGTAGCGGCCGGCCAGCGGCTACTGACCCTCGGCCGCGACGGAGTCAAACTGGCAGAGATCGAGCTGCAGCTTCGCCCTGGCGAGTCCGGCGAAGTGATCGTGGCGCTGTCCGGGATCGGACGCGAAGTCCGCCATACATTTCGTGCCTTTCCCGCCAATGAGGGTTCCGGATCAGTTTCTGGCGTTGTCCGTGATCCGTCAGGCCAGCCTGTTGATGGCGCCACGGTTACGGTAGAAGGCCGTGATGAATCGGTTATGAGCGGTGCCGAGGGTCAGTTCGAACTCGTCCTGCCCCGTGGGATTTACTCGTTAAATGTTTCCCACCCGGCACTGGCAGATCGCCGCTTCACGAAAGTGCGTGCGCTGGCGACGATGAACGTCGATCTCGAGCTTGGGCTGACCCAGGCCCGACCCGGTCCGGGTGCAGAAATGGAAGAGGTTACCGTGGTCGCACGCATGACCTCGGATACGGCATTCGCTTCCGAGCGCAATGCCGATTCAGTGCTTGACGTGCTTGGCGAGCGCGAGATCTCAATTGCCGGCGATTCCACGGCCGCGCAAGCGCTTCAGCGAGTGACCGGTGTAACAGTCAAGGATGACATCGTCTTCGTGCGCGGGCTCGGTGACCGCTATTCGGCAACCTTCTTCAATGGCGCTGAACTGCCGAGCCCTGATCCAGCACGGCGCGCCATCTCGCTGGATATCTTTCCCACATTCCTGATCAGCGGTATTACGGTCCACAAAACCTACTCTTCTGACCTGCCGGGTGACTTCTCGGGCGGTGCGGTTCGACTCGAGACCCGGTCTATTCCCGATACGCTTACCGTCTCGCTGAAGGCATCGGGCGGCGGCAATACACTGTCGACGACCGCCGATGTGTTTAGCCACCCCGGTGGTGACGAAGATTTTCTTGGTTTCGACGATGGCGATCGTGACATTCCCTCTCCTGGCGGCGTGCTCACGGACAATGGCCGGCGCCCGCTGTCGGAGCTCAGTGACGATGAGAACCAGGAGATTGCCCAGGCCATCGCCCGCAACTTTCCCTTCAATTTGCGTGAGTTCGAACTGCCGCCGGACTTCTCGGCCGAGTTCGGTATCGGTAACCGGTTCGCATTCAATGACGCTGAAGTCGGGGTCAGCCTTTCCGGGCTCTATGACACTGAATGGCGCTATCGCGAGGAACAGCGCGCCGAGATCATTGCCAATGCCACCGGTGGTGTGTTCGAAGGTGAAGGCAGTGACCTCGAGCGGACGGAGAATGACGTCAAGTTGGGTGGGGTTCTCAACGTCGTTACCGAGATCGGCCCCGACCACAGTTTCTCGTTGACATCCCTGCTGTCGCGCGTCTCCACCAAGGGCACCTTCTTCGAGCAGGGATTCAATCGTAGCGACGATCAGGACTTTCGCCGTGTGATCCTGGAGTTCACGGAATCGCAACTGTTTTCCAACCAGTTCAGCGGCTCCCATGTATTCCCGAGGCTGGGGTATACGCAGGTTGACTGGCAGGTCGTTGCCTCAAACGCCAAGCGGGATGAACCTGGCACCCGCGAGTATGTATTCTCACGAACCGCAGGCACCGATGTTCCTTTCAAGCTGGCGACTGCACCGGCGGAGGCAGGCTTGCCACCCGTCTTGAGCTGGGAGTTTCTCGACGAGGATACAGTAGACGCCAGTATCGACATTGTTGTCCCTGACTGGATTTTTGATTCCGTGGTCGGAGACTGGAAGTTCGGGGCGCGCTTCACAGAGCGCGATCGGGAATTCGAGACGGTACGCTGGCGTTATTTCGTGTCTGCCGCAGCCTCGGTGGATCCGATTTTCCAGCAATCGCTGGGGTTTCCTTCAGTAGAGATGATCCTGAGCCCGGAGCGCATCGGTCCGAACGGCTTTGTGCTGCGCAATGCGAGCAGCGCCCTGGCGGGGGGCTCGAACGCTGACAACTATGGTGGCACCCATGACATCCATGCGGGCTACTTCATGGCCGACTTCGATATCGGACCGCTGCGGATTCAGGGCGGTGTCCGCGTAGAATCCTCTGAACTGGCAGTGACGACCGATGCCATTGCCGGCGGGGCGACACAAGTCGGGCAATTGGATGAGACAGATGTCCTGCCTTCGATCAATCTGAGCTGGTCTCTCACCGATGCCAGTCAGCTGCGTTTTGGCGCCAGTCGGACGGTCAATCGTCCGCAGTTCCGTGAGCTTTCACCGACACCCTACCGGGATCCGGAAACCCGTTTCGAGGCAGTGGGTAACCCGTTGCTGCAGCAGGCCGAGATTACCAACGTCGACCTGCGCTATGAGCACTATTTCTCACAGCTCGATGGTGTTTCCATCGCCGCCTTCTACAAGGACCTCACGAAACCGATCGAGGTCGTCACCATCG
>JBBDSF010000083.1:6209-7386 GCA_040905125.1 Pseudomonadales bacterium
TCCATCGCCGCCTTCTACAAGGACCTCACGAAACCGATCGAGGTCGTCACCATCGGCGGCGGATCCGACGATCGTGGCGTGCGCAGTTTCGCCAACGCGGACAACGGCGAGCTGTACGGGATAGAGATCGATGGCCGCTACAGCCTGGACTTCCTGGAGGGTATCTCGCCGATTCTCGGCGGGCTCTATATCGCGGGCAATCTTGCCTGGATCGAATCGGAAGTGGAGGTCGGCGAAAGTGACCTCGGTGTAGGGACTAATCCCAGGCGGGAACTGCAGGGCCAGTCGCCCTGGGTGGCCAATGCGACGCTCGGGTATAGCAATCCTTCGCGCGGTACGGAGATGATCCTGATGTTCAACATGTTCGGTGATCGCATTGTCGAGGCCGGCGTCAACGGCGCGCCGGATGCCAGGGAGCAGGCCCGTGCATCGCTGGATTTCAACCTGAAGCAGGTTGTTTTCAACGCATTTGAAGTCGGTTTCAAGGTCCGCAACATCTTTGACACCAAGTTCGAGGTGTCACAGGGCTCGCTCCTTCAGCGCGAGTTCAAGCACGGTCGTGCGATCTCGCTCAGTGTGTCTTACGAGCTTTGATCACAGGATACGTACGTTCAGTTTTTATCAGTGGTGGCTGCTCAATCGGGCCACTCGAAATGGGAGTCATTATGAATAATATCCTGGGAGGTAATATGAAACATCGAATGCGGTTAGTCCTGTTGGCTGGCTGTACGGGGCTTGCCGTGACGCTGGCAGGCTGTGAGGGTGGCAGCGACTTTGGCCCCGGCACACCGGAAACAACGATTGTTGTCGAGGGCAATTCGGGCAATAGCGGTGACAATGATTCTGGTGGCAACGGGGACGATGGCACGACCACGGTCGGCGGTGTCCCCATTGGACCCGGACTCGTGGATAACCCTGACGACCCGATTCCGGATGGGGCGCTTATCGGCATCGTTGCCTCCGATGACCGTGACAGCGCGACCGGGGAGCCCGCGGCACCCGACCCGGCGAACGGGGACCCCTATGCGCTCTCCGCATTCTGGGATGCCATCGCGGCGGATCCGCCATTGAATAACAGCACAAGTGTCCGTGGCTTGATTGACAGCACAGGCATGCCCATCGGTACGCCGCCCGAGTTGAACGCCTCGTTCACGGTCCCCGCCGAATGGCCGCTGGA
>JBBDSF010000084.1:0-1233 GCA_040905125.1 Pseudomonadales bacterium
AGATCTGCTCCAAACGCCTCGTACCCTTTTTAGGGGAGCTGATCGAGAATATGGAGAACCATGGACACATTGAGCTGTGCGCAGAGACAAGAGCGTCCTTGTTGGCAATCAGCCCGGCGACGGTAGACAGGCTGTTGAAACATGAGCGCGTACGGATTGGCAAGTCTGTGTCTACAACGCGAGCCGGCAATCTTCTTAAACACCAGGTCCAGATTCGCACCTTTGCCGATTGGGACGATGTGGTGCCAGGTTTTTTCGAGGCGGATCTCGTTGCACATTGTGGTGGCGATACTCGGGGAGCGTACATTAATACTCTCGTGCTGATTGACATCTCGACGGGCTGGTTGGAGTTCATGCCGCTGCTAGAGAAGAGCGGTGGGCATGTGCTCGAAGGGCTTGACGTCGCCAGAGCGCTGGCACCTTTTCCGGTTCTCGGTCTGGATACGGACAATGGAAGCGAATTCATCAACCATGAGCTAATCAACTACTGCCGGGACGGCTGCATCACATTCACCCGTAGTCGTGCATACCGGAAGAATGACCAGGCCTACGTCGAAGAGAAAAACGGGTCCGTGGTTCGACGGATGATTGGCTATGATCGTTATGAAGGCAACAAGGCCTGGCGGACTTTGTGCAAGCTTTACCGGGAATTACGACTGTACGTTAAGTTCTTCCAGCCCTCACTCAAATTGTTAGAGAAGCATCGCAATGGGGCCCATGTAACGCGTCACTATGAGCAAGCACAAACGCCATATCAGCGGGTACTTGCTTCAGGCGTTGACTCAGCCACAAAACAAAGGCTGATTCAGGAGTACCATACATTGGACGCGGTCGGCTTGTTGGGCAGAATCCAGCGTCTCCAGCAAGAGCTACAGGCGCATGCCACACAGGAACATGATGTGCCTGGCGCAGCCTGCCCCGTCTCCCTGCCTTTTTACAACAAGCAACAGAAAAAAGATGGGCGCAAGGGCCCAAGACACTGGCGCACTCGTAGAGATCCATTTGAGGAGGTATCCAGTGAAATCGATCAAATTCTGGGTGTTGACCCATTTCGATCCGCGGCTGGCGTCCTTCAAGAGATGATTGAACGACATCCTGGCCAGTTTCGACCCACGCAGGTACGCAGCATGCAGCGTCGGGTCATCGAGTGGCGACAATCCAATCCAGAGCGACTGAAGACACTGAGACATGAGATGCTAAGATTACCAGCGGTAAAATATCAGGATCAAGGCG
>JBBDSF010000085.1:0-1220 GCA_040905125.1 Pseudomonadales bacterium
CTTGTTGGTCGATTGTTCTGTGACAAGACCCGGTGCAGGGATTCATTGCTCATGTTTTTACCTCAGCAGTCTGATCTTCGGCAGGGCGTCCGGTCAGGGCAAAAAATACATCATCAAGACTCGGTTGGGTAAGCGAGAATTCATGTATCGCGATCCCGGCACCGGTGAGTGCGGCGAGTGCCTGCGGTATCAATTCCTCGTGAGCGACGCGCACCGCCAGCATGTCTGTATCGTCTCCGTCGTGGACGTCATCATTGAATATTTGTCGCAACAACGTTTCGGCTTCGGCTTTGTGGTTCATCTCTGCGATTCGTACATGCAGGGTGCTGCCGCCCACTGATCGCTTGAGTTCGCGGCTGGTGCCTTCGGCGATGAGCTTGCCGTGATCGATCACCGCCAGGCGGTCAGCAAGTCGGTCTGCCTCTTCAAGGTATTGAGTTGTCAGCAACACGGTGGTGCCTTCCGCGGCAATCGCGCGCACGATGTCCCAGACCTGATTGCGGCTGCGGGGATCCAGACCCGTAGTCGGTTCATCCAGAAATAACAGGTCCGAGCTCACCATGAGGCTGGCAGCAATATCGAGTCGCCTGCGCATACCGCCTGAAAACGTGCGAACCTGGCGTTTGGCAGCATCGGTCAGTTCAAAAACCTCCAGGAGTTCATTCGCACGGGCACGCGCAGCCACCCACGAAAAACCAAGCAGGCGGGCAACCAGGACCAGGTTCTCATGCCCGGTCAGGTCCTCATCCACCGAAGCGAACTGTCCGGTCAGACTGACCCGTGCGCGCACCTGTGCCGCCTCGCGCACAACATCGTGACCCAGGACACGTGCCGAGCCGCCGTCCGGTTTCAGTAATGTCGCCAGCACGCGAATGGTGGTGGTCTTACCGGCTCCGTTCGGTCCGAGAAGTCCATAGACTATGCCACGGGAAACTGTTAGATCAACTCCGTCCACGGCACGGGTATTGCCGAACAGTTTGACAAGACCGGTGGTTTCAATAGCCGGTGTCATGATGATAATTCTCGTTCTATATCGAAAAAGGGCTCATTTATACCGTCTTGCCCGTAAAAAGGCTACATGAGTTTCCGGTATTGTTTTCTCATTACTAGGTAAACTGGAGATGATTCGGTTAATAGTTATAATTGACTGCCTGAACCTAGAACGTCCCGCTAAAGGTGAGTGTAAATATACGATTAGGTTTACGTAAGCGTAATTCGCG
>JBBDSF010000086.1:0-7112 GCA_040905125.1 Pseudomonadales bacterium
TGGCCGAATATGGGCTGACGGAGGAACTCTGGTGGTACCGGGATCTTCGCCGGTATGGCACCGTACCTCATGCTGGCTTCGGTCTGGGGCTCGAACGTCTGCTGAGCTACGTCACGGGTATGGAAAATATCCGTGACGTCATCCCGTTTCCAAGAACGCCGGGGCACGCCCAATTCTAGCTCACATTATTCATGAAAACTGAAGTCTGATAGAGGATCAGGAACAGGCCACTGCGCCACCATCGCAGGTAATGACTTCGCCGACGGTATAGGCGCCGGCACGGGAACTCAGAAAGATCGCGGTTCCGGCAATATCTTCCGGGGTGCCTACCCGACCACGGGGATTGCCCTCGCCGACACTGCTCCAGTCAACGTCGGTATCCCCGCCGAAACCGACCCCGGCGCTCAACATCCAGGTCGGGAATGGACCGGGTGCGATCGCATTAACCAGAATATGTTCCTTGACCAAATGCGCAGCCAGTACGCGCGTCAAGTGATGAACCGCTGCCTTGGAGGGACCGTAGGAAAAATTGTCGAAGATCGGGGTTTTAATACCATCCACAGACCCAACGTTAATGACTCGCGCGGGATCCTCAGCGTTCGCTGACTTCCTGAGTAACGGCAGAAGTTGTTGAGTCAGGAAGAACACACCCTTTACGTTCGTGTCCATCACCTTGTCCCAACCACTTTCCGGAAATTCATCCAGGGGCGCTCCCCAGGTTGCGCCCGCATTATTAACCAGGATATCGAGCTTGTCCTCACGGGATGAAAGCGCTTTCGCCAGGGCTGTCGCGCCTTCAAGGTCGGCCAGATTCGCGGGAACAGAGATACATTCGCCGCCATATTCATCCGACAAACGCTTCGCCGTTTCGTCACAGACTTCCTGTTTACGGGAACTGATATAGACCTTTGCGCCCGCCGCCAGAAAACCCGCGGCAATCATCTCACCGATACCTCTGGAGCCACCGGTGACCAGTGCCGTTTTACCCTCGATTGAAAACAGGTTCCGCATTTACACATCTCCGATGAATGAACAGTAAGTCGAGTAGCCTACACAATCTGTTTGTTTCTACAAGCCGGGCTGGCAAACCGGGCTTAACCGTCCGAATTAAGATTCTGGATGACATAGCCGCCGGAGCGCTCGTCGAGAGACAGTTTCATGAATCCACGAGATTCCGCCTCTTCCAGCAGATCACTGAACGAGCGCACCCCATAGAATCGTTCGTTAAATCCGGGCCGTCTGCGTTTCAAGGCTTGTTTGACCATCGAACCCCATAACTTGTCACGATCGCCCCGCTCTGCGTAAAGGGCTTCTGCAGTCTCCATAAGCAGGCCAATGGCCTCGTCCAGCTTGTCTTCTTCCTGACTGGTTTCTTCGGATTTCTTTTTGTTATCCGACTTCGCGGCCTCCTTCTTCTTGGCGGCCGGCTTCTTCTTGCGTTGCTGACTCGATACTTCATCACGCACCAGGTCATCGTAAAAGATGAATTCATCGCAATTGCTCATCAGCAAGTCAGAAGTCGAGCTTTTCACACCGACGCCGATCACCAGTTTCGCATTTTCACGCAATTTGCTGACCAGGGGTGAAAAATCCGAGTCGCCGCTGATAATCACAAAGGTATCGATATGTTCCTTGGTATAACAAAGATCCAGGGCATCCACGACCATGCGGATGTCCGCTGAATTTTTTCCGGACTGGCGAGCATGAGGGATTTCGATCAATTCGAACGCGGCCTCATGCATGATTGCCTTGAATTCCTTGTATCGGTCCCAGTCACAGTAAGCTTTCTTGGCAACGATGCTGCCTTTGACAAGCAAGCGTTCAAGCACCAGCTTGATATCGAACTTTTGCATTTTGGCGTCCCTGACACCCAGCGCCACATTCTCGAAATCACAGAAGATCGCCAGATTCAGGTTTTCATTGTCGGCTGCCATGCCGCCTGCTCCCCATTTTTCACATGAGCCGACAGCTTACGCGTTTGAGGCGCATTTGGGGAGAGTCGGGCGATCCTTCTGAGTTACAATCACGTCTTTGCATCATCACACCGGAATCCTCAATGCTGTTCAAGAATGCTTACGTCTATCGCCTGACCCAGCCCTTCACCCATGAAACCGATGAACTCATCCGGCAACTGGAAACACGGACATTCGTCCCCTGCTCCGGCATCAAGCCCTCGAGTTTTGGCTGGGTTGCCCCGCTGGGCAATGTGGAAGCACCACTTGTCCATGAAGTCAGTGGCTGTTTTCTGTTATGCGCCCGCAGGGAAGACAAGGTGGTTCCTCCCAGCGCTCTCAACGATCTCATATCCGCACGAGTCGACCAGGTGGAATCGCGAGAGGGACGCAAACTCAGGTCGAAAGAGAAAGCCGCAATCAAGGATGATTGCCTGGCGGATTTGCTGCCCCGGGCCTTGCCCCGGTCGAAGGAAATTATGGGCTATATTTCCCCTGGGGATGAACTTCTGGTCGTCGGCACGGGAAGCAGCACCGAGGCGGAGCTGTTCCTCGACTGCCTGCGGGATTCCCTGGGTACCCTGCCCGTCGTTCCTCCCCAGGTTAAATCCCGTCCCACGGACGTGTTTACACACTGGCTGGCGAATCGGAAGTTACCGGATCACTTTTCCCTGGGAGATCAGTGCGATCTGATGGATCCGGAGGACGGCAGCACCGTGACCTGTCGGCGACAGGATCTGGCAACCAATGAAATTCGAGGGCATATCGATGCGGGCAAGTACTGTACGCGACTCGGTATCCGCTGGCATGGCGATCTGAAGCTGGCAGTGGACAAGGATCTCGCCCTCAAGCAGATCAAGGTGGAATCCAGCGATGACAATACCGAAGCGGAGGATGATCCGGTCGCCCGTATGGATGCAGCCTTTGCCCACATGACGCTGGAATTCTCCCGTTTCCTGCCGGCACTCTTCAGCGCGCTGGGAGGCGAAAACCGGGAATCATAAGGTCATGAGCAACCCTGCCGAAACAGAGCCAACAATATCCGGTAGCCGCGGAAACTTTACCGAGGGCTCTATCCCGAAACACATTTTCAAGCTCGCCGGTGTGATGATTTTCGGGTTCCTTGCCATGACCCTGGGACAACTGGTTGAAATCTTCTACCTTGGCCTGGTGGGCAAATCAGAGCTGGCTGCTATCACCTTTTGCTTTCCCATCGTCATGTCCCTCAATGCCATGACCCGGGGTATCGGTATCGGTGCCTCAACCCTGATTGCCCAATCCATGGGCGAGGGTGACCGGGAACAGGCCGCACTATACACCTTGCATTGTTTTTTGCTGGTCCTGGCATTCACCCTGTCGCTGGCACTGGCCGGGGAGTTGTGGGCGAGACCGCTTTTCATCCTGCTCGGCGCGACCGACGCGGTACTGGAACTGGCAACCCGTTATTTCCATATCTGGCTCGTGGGCTTTCCGCTCATGGGGCTCGCCTTGACGTCCAACGGCATGATTCGTTCGTTCGGCAATGTCAGATACCCGGGCTACATTATGGCCATCGGACCTGTCGTTCAGGTGGCCCTGGGCCCGTTTCTCATCTTTGGGCTGGCCGGGTTTCCCGAGCTCGGCATTGCCGGTGCGGCCTGGACATTTGTCGTCAGTGCCGGCAGCCAATGCCTGGTGGCGGGATATTGGTATGTCATCAAAGAGCGGCTTCTCAGGCTGACATTACAGTCGATCGGACAAAGCTGCGTTTCTATTTTGCATGTTGGCGTCCCTGCCGCGGCGACGAATCTGATCCAGCCCCTTTCAATTGGCGTGGTGACCTGGTTACTGGCCGGTTTCGGAGTTTCCGTGGTGGCGGGTTTTGGTGTTGCCAGCCGTATCGAAGCGGTGGTGGGTATGGTGATTATCGGTATCTCCACCAGCGTTCTACCGTTGGTAGGACAAAATTGGGGTGCGGGCCAGTTTGAACGGGTCAACGAGACCCTCAAGGTGTGTTACCAGGCCAGTTTCATCTGGAGCATCCTCGCGGCCATGATCATGTGGATCGGCGCACCATCGTTCGTTCGTTTGTTTAGTGAATCGCCTGATGTGGTGAAACCAGCCGTGATGTTTTTGTATATCATCCCCGTCACGATCGGGTTTGTAGGTATGATTACCGTTTCAACCCACTGTTTTAACGCGTTACGAAAGCCCGGTCCCGCGCTCGCCATCTCCCTTGCCCGGCTCATCGTGGTCTATGTACCCCTTGCGCTCGTTGCCAGCGCCATCTTCGGTTATATCGGTGTCTTCGCGGCAACCGCCGTGACCAACGTTATTGTCGGTCTCGCTTCCGTGATCTGGAACCGGAAAGTCTTGCAGAGGGAAAAAGATGCCGTCCTCGATGCTCGCCTGTCCGTGCAGGTCGAATCTTCGTAATCCCACCAACCACATCATTTCATGACCTGCATCAACGTCCGGCCCGGAACGTTTTTGCATAATTCAACCGTGTTAATCAGGCTATCAGGCGCTGAACAGGATCCGGGATGAGCTGATGTAGCGCCTTGTCCACACACGATAAACGGTAGAAATTTACTCAGGAGTACCCATGATCAAGTCTGTCCACAAAAAACATTACGTTCCGGTGGCCATAGCATGTCTACTGGCGACATTTGGATTGAGCCAGCCGATCCAGGTGCATGGATCGGAAGCATTGGTTGAACAGGGGGCAGAAGTCTATGACCGGGTTTGCGCCGCCTGTCACCAGCCCAATGGTGAAGGTGTTCAAGGCGCCTTTCCGCCAGTCAAGGATTCGGACTATTTGCAGGCCAACCCCAAACGTGCCATCGATAACATTGTCAACGGGTTATCCGGCCCGATCACTGTTAACGGTCAAAAGTATAACGGCGCCATGCCACCCATGGCGTACCTCAGCAACGAGGACATCGCTGCAGCGCTGACGTTCGTATTGGAAAGCTGGAACGATGGCGGCGTGATTACGCCCGCGGAGGTCGCGGCTGTCCGCAACGGCGAACCGAAAACAGCGAGCGATCAGAAATCAAGGCATCCTACGGGGTCCGAGGAACAACATTCGTATCGGGGTGCCCCCAGCGGCATAATTGCCGGCGACACCGATAATTTGATCAGTTCCGACGGCCCGGCGATGAGCGAAAAGGAATTCGATATAGCCAAAGAAGTATTCTTCCAGCGCTGTGCCGGCTGTCACGGCGTGTTGCGTAAAGGTGCTACCGGCAAGCCTTTAACCACGGACATTACCAGAAAGAAGGGTACTGATTACCTGAAGACCATGATCACTTATGGTACGCCTGCCGGCATGCCCAATTGGGGTACCTCCGACGAATTATCGGATGACACCATCGATATCCTCGCCCGATACCTGCAGCATCCCCCTCCCACGCCACCGGAATTCGGTATGCCGGAGATGCGGGATTCCTGGAAAGTACTGGTAGCACCCGAAGATCGTCCTGACAAGCCGCAGCATAATCGCGACGTCGAAGATTTCTTCGTGGTCACCTTAAGGGACAGTGGTGAAGTCGCCATTATCGACGGCCAAACGAAGGACTACGTCAACATCATCAAAACGGGCTATGCCGTGCACATCACGCGGCCATCCGCCTCCAGCCGTTATGCCTATACCATCGGCCGTGATGCCAGGGTTGTCATGATTGATATGTGGATGGATCCCCCGCAGGCTGTAGCGGAAATAAAAATCGGCCTTGAAGCACGTTCCGTGGAAACCTCCAAATACAAAGGGTACGAGGACCGGTACGCGATTGCCGGTGCCTATTGGCCGCCTCAATATGTCATCATGGACGGGCCCACGCTGGAACCGCTGCGCATCGAGTCGACTCGCGGGATGACCGTCGATACCCAGGAATATCATCCCGAACCACGAGTAGCCGCGATTGTCGCGTCTCACAACCACCCCGAGTTCATCGTGAACGTGAAGGAAACCGGAAAAATTTTGCTGGTCAACTATGAAGACCTGGACAGCCTTTCCGTGGCCACAATTAACGCCGCGCGCTTTCTGCACGATGGCGGCTGGGATACGTCGCAACGATACTTCCTGACAGCGGCCAACGAATCCAACAAGATTGCGGTGGTGGATTCCGTGGATCGGAATCTGGAAGCCCTGGTCGATGCCGAGAAGATTCCGCACCCGGGACGAGGTGCCAATTTTGTCGATCCGGATTATGGGCCTGTGTGGGTAACGAGCGCATTGGGTAGCGCCGACATCACGTTTATTGGTACAGATCCCGACGGCCATCCAGACAACGCCTGGAAACCCGTTCGCGTCCTCAAGGGACAGGGTGGAGGTTCACTGTTCGTAAAAACCCATCCTGAATCTGACAACCTCTGGGTCGATACACCGTTGCACTCCGATAAGGAAATCTATCATTCGATTGCCGTATTCGACACCAGGAATCCGGAGGCCGGCTATGAAGTTTTGCCGATTGCCGAGTGGGCAGGGATCAGTGACGACTCAGCCAGAGTGGTCCATCCGGAGTACAACAAAGCGGGTGATGAGGTGTGGTTTTCGGTCTGGAACGGCCAGGAGCAACAATCTGCCATTGTCATTGTCGACGACAAGACTCGCGAACTGAAGCACGTCATCAAGGATGAGCGTCTAATCACGCCAACGGGTAAATTTAACGTCTACAATACGGTGAACGACGTCTATTAGAAGTCATTCGAGAACAAAAAGCCGGGCCTCTTCGGGTCCGGCTTTTTTTTATCTGTAAAATCACATCGGCGACGTGAAAAACAATCCGCTGGCTACTCCTGCATAGCGCTCGCCAATACCCGGCAGCGCCAAGACTGAGTAAAACCAGAATAGTAAAACGCCTGCCCGGCGTGGCCAGTCGCGGAATGAGCAGGGCACCCTGTTGCAGGATATATTATAATGAACCTGCAGACTTGACGTTGAGCAGCCTCTCCGGGAACACTTTATGAATATACTACTGGGGACATTGCTGGGACTGGTACTTGGGACAATCATGATCGTGACCCTGATCTTGCCCGCCCTGCGGGAACGCGAAAGGAAAGGATCACAAAACAGCGGGAAAGAAGAGGCCATGGGGAATACAAACGAGCCGGACGGGCGGACTCTGGCCATGAATCGAGAGGAAATCTGGAATCGTGGCTGCCGCGGTGAAATTCTGA
>JBBDSF010000087.1:0-1196 GCA_040905125.1 Pseudomonadales bacterium
AAAACGCGCTGTTTCACTTAACAGCATGTCAATATCACTTTCGTTGTTGAAATAGTGTACGCTGATTCTGACGCCGCCGGTATTAGCCGTATATCTTTGTGCAACCCAGATATTCTGATCGAGCAGGAATTCCATACACGCTTGATCACGGTCCCGGTTCCCCAGCGAGAACGAAATAATTCCGGCCCGATTTTCCCGGGGAAACGGGGTTTCAAGTTGCAAGTCGAGTTTCTTCAGCCCTTCAATCAACCTGTCTCCAAGATCCCATATCACGCTGGCGGTATTCTCGAGACCACACTCATTCACAATTTGCACGCTTTTGGCCAGTGCAATGGCACCGGGGTAATTCCCGGTACCCCCGATCTCGAATCGTTTGGCAACACGCGGGAAGGTGTACTGCCTGTCAGGCGTTATCTCCGGCGTCGTGAAGTATCTGCCCCAGCCCCCTTCAGGGGTATCGAGTGCCAGATAGCCCCAACCCGGTGGATCCAGCTCTGCCAGTACTCGATCTGACACATACATAAAACCCATACCCATTGGCGCATTCAGCCACTTGTGTCCGCCCGCAATTAGAAAATCGACGCCATCAATCTCAAGCGGTATGGCACCGGCCTGCTGAATTCCATCCACAACAAGCCACGCACCGACGGAGCGTGCCAACTCCGCCAGACCTGCAAGGTCCACTCGATAGCCGTTACTCCATTGTGTCGAACTGACAACAATGGCACGGGTTCGCTTCGATACGGCCTTCTTGAACCGGGCAACATCCGCTATGCCATTTTCATGGTCAACGAATACCGGTTTAACGCCGGCACGCTCCGCCAATTTAACAAATGGAATAGCAACCTGAAGAAATTCGAGATTACACATAACAATCTCGTCACCGGACTGCCACGGAATGGCCTGGGCAGCAATGTTCAATCCATGGGTCGTACTCTCAATCAAGGCCACATGATCGCTATCGGTGCCCAACATGGCAGCTACTTCAGGCCTCGCCGCCTCCCGCTGTTGATCCATCCAGATATGGTGCTCGGTAGCACCGTAACAAACGGGATTAACGAGGCGAGCCGTAAATTCATCAACCGCCTCCTGCGCCCGCTGTGGCATTATGCTGACGCAGGCGGCATCCAGGAATACGCTGTTTTTAAGGGCAGGAAATTCGTGTCGAAACTCGGTGAGATTATTCATCTTGAACT
>JBBDSF010000088.1:0-1193 GCA_040905125.1 Pseudomonadales bacterium
CAGACGAAGGAACCTGTCACGCCAATTGCTGGCGCAATTGCCGCGCCAGAACCGCCTGGCAGCTTGACTCGGTGTTATAACGCTTGACTTTTGGTATAACAAAAGTTATACTACACCACTATGAAAACAGCGATCTCAATTCCTGACGAGGTGTTTGAGGAGGCCGAGCGTGCAGCCAAGCGCTTGGGTGTCTCCCGGAGCGAATTGTATGCGACTGCAGTTCGGGACTATGTTGAGCGACACAGGGAGGAAAACATTACCGAAAAGCTCAACCAGGTCTACGATGACATTGATTCATCCCTGTCTCCTGAACTTGAACGAATGCAAAGCACATCGCTGGCGAAGGAAGATTGGTAGGTGAGGCGAGGTGAAGTCTGGTGGGCGGAATTGCCAGAACCCACTGGCTCGGAACCGGGATATCGTCGTCCTGTCGTTGTCTTGCAGTCGGATCCATTCAACCGTAGCCGAATTGCTACCGTAGTGGCTGCTGCCATCACTTCAAATACAGGATTGGCCCAGGCCCCAGGAAATGTACATTTGTCGAGGCGCAGCGCGGGCCTCGACCGAGAGTCGGTTGTAAACGTATCGCAGATCGTCACCTTGGATAAACAGGTTCTGGTGGAGAGGGTTGGGCGCATTCCAGCGGCGAAGATGCGCGAGGTTGACGATGGAGTCCGACTTGTACTCGCGTTATAACTTGGTGTTGAAGCCGATCCACCTTATCGTCACACCTTTTGCCTACGCAAAAAGCGCGCCGTCTGCGGTGCGCGGCTTAACGCTGTGTTATGTACCAGCACTCTATGCAGAAAAACCGATATGGCGATAAGTGAACTTGAGAAGAGGCGGTGGCAACTCGCCCTGGAGGACTTTCTTAAGCAACGAAGACCGCCGGCGCACATCCGAGATCAGCTTGATTTGGGTTATCGAATCGAGGGCCAGAGCGTCGAAATCTTTGAGATCAGGCCACAATGGAACGATCCCGGGAACAAAGTAGAGCAGTCTGTAGCAAAGGCAACTTACGTCAAGTCCAAGAATCACTGGAAGGTCTTCTGGCAGCGGGCCGACCTGAAGTGGCACCGTTACGATCCCGTTCCAACAGTGGCTTCAATTGAAGATTTCGTAAATTTAGTCAACGAGGATGCGCACGCGTGTTTTTTTGGATAACTGAGCAGGCACATAACATGGGGTTGAAG
>JBBDSF010000089.1:0-34392 GCA_040905125.1 Pseudomonadales bacterium
AGCGAGTGGTCGACGTCGGAAGCGGGTGAGTCGCACTTCGGCCGGCCCACGACCCGGGCCGGTACACCAGTTACCGTCACGTGGGCCGGAACATCACTCATGACGACGCTGCCTGCACCGACCTTGGCACCTTCGCCCACTTCGATATTGCCAATCACGGACGCGTTGGCGCCCAACAGCACGTCGCGCCGGATCTTCGGATGCCGGTCGCCGCTATCCTTGCCGGTGCCACCGAGGGTGACGCCATGCAGGATGGACACGTCGTCCTCGACCACGGCGGTTTCACCGATCACGAGGCCGGTGGCGTGGTCGAGCATGATGCCGCAGCCGATACGCGCAGCCGGATGAATATCGACGCCGAAGGTGAGGCTGATCTGGTTTTGCAGGAAAAGTGCCAGGGATTCGCGTCCTTCCGCCCACAGCCAATGGGCCACTCGGTGGGTTTGCAGGGCGTGAAATCCCTTGAAGTACAAAAACGGTGTTGAATAGAACTCGCACGCCGGGTCACGGTTACGGGTCGCTTTGATATCGATCTCGGCGGCGTGGATGATGGAGGAATCTGCGGCGATGGCGTCTTCGATAATTTCGCGAATTGCCATGTTGGAGATGACAGGGGTCTCCATCTTGCTCGCCAGCATGAAACTGAGCGCACCTTCGAGGGAATCATGGTTGAGGACGGTGGCGTGCAGGAACGTCGCCAGAATGGGCTCTCGGTCAGCCTCAGCCTGAACTTCACGGCGCATTGCCTGCCATAGGGATCCCGCCTCGGCGATGTCGGCGATATTGCTCTCTGCGGCCAATTCCTGGGCGTAACGCTTGTTGATCGAGCTCTTCATGCTATTCCCCGCGCTCCTGCTCGGTCCAATTTTACTGCTTATGGCAGCGTGCAGCATTGTCGTTTTTTGACCGGATTTCAAGAGATGACTCATTCCCCCGTGGAATAGTTCATATCATGGATCAGGACATCCACGTTCTTCGCCATAAACCGGGACATCCACGTTCCAATCTCCACGGCTGGAACGTGGATGTCCTGTAATTCTATTTCATTGAAAAGCGCCGCATTCTGGCATTTAATGCGCGATTCATGATCAGGTGGCGGTCGAAGAGATGAACAAGTTTACCGAAGTGGGGTTGGTGGCAAGGACCGACAATGAATTAGTGCTGGAGTCCCTGCGTCGAGTCGAGCGTCTTTTGTCGTCCCGTGACGTCAATGTCACCGTTGAGGATGTCGCTGCCGGTTTCCTGGGCGAGACGAGTACGACCGTCCGGTCTCGAGAGGAGATGGGCACGCTGTGTGATCTGATCATCGCGGTTGGCGGCGACGGCAATATCCTAGGTGCCGCTCGGACGTTTTCGGAATACAGCGTGCCGATTCTCGGCGTCAATCGGGGCCGGCTCGGGTTTCTCGCCGATGTCCACCCAGAAGAGATCGAGTCGTTGATCGGCGAGGTGCTGGAAGGTAATTACACGACAGAGGAACATTTCCTGCTGGAGGGCCAAGTCTCGATCGAGGGGGAGCAGGAGGTACCAAGTGCGCTGAATGAGGTGCTGATTCATACGGCCACATTGCCGAAGATGATCGAGTTTGACCTCTATATTGACGGTGATTTCGTCTATACTCAGTATTCCGACGGATTGATCATTTCATCACCGACTGGCTCTACTGCGTATGCGCTCTCGGCGGGGGGCCCCATCATGCACCCCAGCCTCGACGCCGTTGTACTAATACCCATGTTCCCGCACACGCTCAATTCCAGGCCGCTGGTGGTACCCGGGACATCCGAGATTAAGATTCAGATTGGGCCGCATATCGGCACCAACGCGAAGATCAGTTTCGACTCCCAGGTTGAATTCGAGATCTCGCCGGGCGAATCGCTGCTTGTCCGAAAGAAGCAGGAGAAGCTGACCCTTATCCATCCGCCGGGGCACAGCTTCTACGATGTATGCCGCAGTAAACTGGATTGGGCGAGTCGGATCGGCGAGTAGCGGTCGGATAAGACCAGGGCATCCACGTTATTTCTTCATACGGCCAAGACCAGGACATCCACGTTATTTGAACTACGCAATAAACGTGGATGTCCTGAACTTTGCTTCAAGCATAAATAAATCGTGGATGTCCCCGTTCTCGTTCCAGTTCTCGGACCAAAGAACGTGGATGTCCTGGATTTCAGGCGCTGATATCTTCTGGGGTATCGATGTCTTTGAGGATGCCGGGGTCGTCTACATCGACCTGGATCACTTTCTCGGCATGGTGCTGCACGAGTTCTCTGGCACCCGTGTCGCCAGTGAGCGCTTCTATTTCCGGGAAATACAGGCGGTCGAACAGCACCGGATGCCCGCGAGTGTCTTTAATCGCCGGCACGACAATCGGCGCTTCGGTTTTGTGGGCGGTGTAATTGTCCATCAAGGAGGTGATGGTATCGCGTTGAACAAATGGCATGTCACCCAAAAAAATCAGGGCCGCATCCCAGTCGGCGATTTCATGGATCGCATTGCCCAGACTGTGAGCCATACCGCGGGCAGAGTCGGGCGCGCGGAAATAATGAATTTTGTCATTGTCCACCTTCGCGGATAACTCGTCCTCAAAGACTTTATCGCCGAACCGCAATACGACGATAACTTGTTCAAGCTCAGCGGCCACGGTATGAATAACTTCTTCGAGTACCCATCGACCCGATGGCAGGGTCGTTTTGCGTTTGTCTTCGCCAAATCTCCGGCTGCTGCCGGCCGCTAATATAAGGCCCCCTATCATGTTGTGTCTCCTCCTACGCGGTCGCTTCGACCACTGGTTGTCTAAAGTCCGCTTCAATGCTCGACCGCTTCTCTGCCCGCAAGGCGGTGAGTTGGGCCAGGATCGATATCGCGATTTCCGCCGGCGTTTTGCTGCCGATAGGCAAACCCACGGGCGCGTGTAATCGGGCGATTTCCTCTTCAGTAAGGTCAAGCTGTAGCAACCGCTCGCGCCGCTTGGCCGAGGTTCGATCGGAACCCATAGCGCCGATGTAGAAGGCATCAGTCTTGAGCGCCTCCATCAGGGCCATGTCGTCGATACGCGGATCGTGAGTGAGCGTGATGATCGCCGTAAAGGAGTCGATGGCATGCCGGTTAACCACATCGTCCGGCATCTCATGGTTAAGCTGGACACCGTCAACGTCCCATTGCTCGATCATGTGCTCACGCGGGTCACAGACAATGACATGATAATCCAGTGTCTGTGCCATTTCCGCGAGGTACATGGATACCTGGCCTGCGCCGATTAGAAGCAATTGGTAACGAGGTCCGTAGGTTTGCACCATCATGCTCTCGTTAGGAGAATCGGTATTTTTAAATGAACCAATAAATTGCAGACGTTTGAAGCGTTCTTTATTTTCCACTGTCATCTCGCCGGTCGCGATATCCACCTTGCGTTCGACACATTGCCGTGCTTCAAGGCGCTCGACAATTTGCTTTAGTTGCGGTAGCGAGCGTTGATCCGGCATGGGCTCGATGACCACATGAAGTTGGCCGCCGCAAGGCAGGCCAAAGCGGTCGGATTCTTTCTGGGTCTTGCCGTAAACGTGGACTTCAGGTTTCGATTTGGCCAGCTCACCATTTTGCAACTTCTCGAGCAGGTCGTCCTCTATACACCCACCAGACAGTGAGCCCGCCATGTGGCCCTTGCTATTACAGCAGGCCAGCGAGCCAATTGGCCGGGGCGATGAACCCCAGGTCTTCACAACAGTGGCCAGCCAGCACATTTCGCCGGCTTCTATCCAGCGTGTGAGCTGGGCGAGTACCTGGTGGTCAGCATTGTTCATAACTTTTGGTGTCCTGGATGTTAATATTGCGTCTTTCCTGTGTGTGAGTTTACTACTTTTCAGTAGTTCCTACTATTTTGAGATACGGCGGGTGACGATGATTAATGCTTTGGAGGTCCCATCAGACAAGGATCTCAGCCTCTTTGGGCGGTACCTCTCGCAGATCGGCATTCAGCACCGAATCCACGAGGAGGGGGACAAGCTGGTAGTGCGGGTGAACACCGAGGCCGATCGCGATCGTGTGGTTGAACTGTATGACCTGATCGAGACCGGCGAGCTGCAGTTGGAGCCGGCGCAGCATCCGGGTGGCAAGCGACCGGGAGAGGGGGTGGCGAGTTATGCCCTGCGATATCCGCTGACCCTTGCCCTGGTCATTGTCAACATCGTGTGTTTCCCGGCCGCGTTCGGGATTCAGGACGGGGAAATTACCTCATGGTTTCATGCAATGACGTTTGTCGCCTTCGAGCAGGGCAATGGTGGTGTCTATTTCGCAAGCCTGCAGTATACGCTTGAAAGTGGCGAGTATTGGCGACTGCTGACGCCTATGTTTATTCATTTCAGCATTCTGCATATCGTGTTCAATTTATTGTGGGTGTGGGAGGTTGGTCGACGCATAGAATTGATCAATGGCGCCTCTGTGCTATTGTTAGTGGTTGTGACGAGTTCGCTGGGCGCAAACTTTTTGCAGTATTCTTTGTCGGGGCCCAGTTTGTTTGGGGGGATGTCGGGCGTCGTATTTGGTTTGCTTGGCTACTGTTTTGTTTGGAGTCGGCTCGTGCCGCAACGAGCGCACGGTTTGCCGCCTGGGATTTATATTTTTATGGCAATCTTCCTGGTCGTCGGTTTTACCGGCGCGATTGACCTGC
The DNA here is from genome assembly GCA_040905125.1 of Pseudomonadales bacterium. Taxonomy (GTDB): domain Bacteria; phylum Pseudomonadota; class Gammaproteobacteria; order Pseudomonadales; family Azotimanducaceae; genus JBBDSF01. Next base: position 4,664 of record JBBDSF010000089.1, read on the forward strand.
TGGGGATGGGCACGCTGGCTAATGGCGCCCACCTGGGTGGGCTGCTTGCCGGCCTTGTTGTCGGGGTTGTTTCCTCTTTGTTGAATCGTTCCTGAATCAGGACATCCACGTTCTTGAACCAGGACATCCGCGTTCCTGAATCAGGACATCCACGATCTTGAATCAGGACATCCACGATCCTGTACGCGAATGTCCCGGTCTTTCCTCGTGGAACGTGGATGTCCTGATCCTCACTCCGCTGCGTCAGCTTTCTCCGCCATCACAAAGGGGTGATGGCGCACATAAACGCCAGCGATGTCTCAACGATAATCGCTTAATCGTCCTACTCACACGAGCTTGCCAGCGCATTACGATGATCTCCTGACTCAAAGCGGGGGCAAGCAAATGACATATCCACGATCACATCTCGTTGATGATCATGCCGGCGGCTGTTACCACGTTGTCTCGCGTTGCGTGCGACGCGCGTGGTTATGTGGTCGCGATGCGAGCACAGGGAGAAATTTTGAGCATCGGCGTCGCTGGATAGAGGATCGTATTCATGAATTGAGCAAGGTGTTCGCGGTATCAATTTACAGTTATGCGGTGATGAGTGACCATTACCATATGGTTCTCGCCATGGAGCCTCAACTCGCCCGAACCTGGACGGACGAAGAGGTTGCGGGAAAATGGCTGTCTATATATCCGGGCAGGAAACCTCGAAAACCCGATTCGAACGTCAACGCGTCGCGTAAAGCGGCCCTCATTGCCGATCCTGTGCAGCTGGCGAAGATCCGCCACAGGCTGGGCTCTCTGTCCTGGTTAATGCGGTCGATCAACGAGCGCCTGGCGCGCTGGGCCAACGAAGAGGATGGCTGCACGGGACGTTTTTGGGAAGGGCGTTTTAGTTCCCAGGTCTTGCTCGATGACAACGCACTGCTGGCGTGTATGGTTTATGTGGATCTCAACCCAGTCAGGGCCGGACTGGCCAATGATCTGGCCGATAGCAAACATACGTCTGTTCGACACCGGATTTCCCTGCAAGCATCGAGTCAAATGATGAATCCACTGAACGGCTCATCCGATGACAGAGGTATATTACCGGACTTAACCGTGGCGGATTACCTCGATATTGTGCGATGGACGGCGGAATCGCAAAGCGATTATCGACGCGGTATCAAGCTCAAATGCCCCGATGCATTAACCACGCGCGACCTGGATGCCGAGGTGTGGATTTCCGAATACTTGCCACGACCCCACCATTGGCAGCGGGCAGTCGGGCGCAAGAATGCCCTGCAGGATCATGCGAGGAATATCGGCCAGCGGTGGATCAAACGATGCGTCAAGATCCGTTCGGGACGTCAGCACCCTGATCCGTTTACTCATCCACCAACTCCACCTCGTAAGAAGTAAATTTGCGCAGGTTGATGACGCCGATGTCCAATAACAGGTATTGTCCCTTGATGCCGAGCAAGGTGCCCGCGATCTCGGGTGTCTTGTCGAAATTCAGCGAGACAACTTTGGTCGGAAACTGTTTGACGGCATATCTTATGACACGAATCTCAGCTTCAGGCATTGGCCGAATCGATTGCGGCCCGAAACGACCTCGTAGTACTTCCAGCTCCGGTTCCAGTTCATCCAGCAATCGGTCTCGTTCCGATGCCAGATCAATTGTGTCCCCGTCCGCCTTTAGCATTTGCTGCCATTTCGTCGTATCACTGACGTGACGTTTAAAGGCCTTCTCGACAAATCCTGATTGTTGGCGCGTGTCCACGGATATCACGGGCAACGCTTGCGTCGCACCCTGGTCGATCCAACGGTTGGGTAGATTTTCGACTCGAGTGATACCCACCTTGATGCCTGAGGAGTTCGCCAGGTAGACGATGTGGGGTTGCATGCAAAATTTCTCGCCCCAGTCGGGCTCGCGGCAGGTCCCTTCATAGTAGTGGCACCGATCGGGGCTGACCACGCACAAATCGCACCGAGCCAGTTTTCTAAAGCACGGGTAACAGTAGCCCTGGCTAAAGCTTTTTTTGGTGGCTCGTCCACAGTAAAGGCACTCGATACTCTGATGGTAGACCAGTTTGATCGGCTTACCGATATAGGGGTTGAGGTGCAACTCCTGATCGCCAAGCCGCAGATAATAATCGACGGGATCCTGGTGAACCACGTCCATCTTTCTGAGATAGCCACGCATGTTGGCAGCATAACATGTTCAGGACATCCACGTTTTGACCAGCCACAGTCCAGGACAGCCACGTTATTCCCGGTGTCCCCAGATCCTGAATGGCAGAACGTGGATGTCCTGGTCTTGGCTCCGGCGGGAGAACGTGGATGTCCCGAACCTGGGGCTGTAGTATCATGGCCAGTCTCACAAAAGTACCTGGAAGACCTTGATGGATGAAGCAAATCCGAAAACCATACGGCTCGAAGAATATCGGGTTCCACCCTATCTGATTGACGAGACGGAATTGCATGTGGACCTGAATGAGGAGAGAACAGTCGTTACCACAACCCTGACTATGCGACGCAACCCGGATTCACAGGAACATTCAGGTGATCTCACTCTTAATGGTGGCAACCTGGCAACGCGGGCAATTAGGATCGATGATCGCGAGTTAAAGGACAATGAATATGGGTTTGGCCAGGAATCTCTCACTCTTTACGGTGTGCCCGATCAGTTTGTGCTCACGACTGAAGTTGAAATCAAGCCACAGGACAATACCGCCCTCGAAGGTCTATACAAATCCGGCGATATGTTTTGTACCCAGTGTGAGGCGGAAGGTTTTCGCAACATTACCTGGTATCTGGATCGCCCGGATGTGATGTCCATCTATCGCACCACCATTACCGCCGATAGGCAAAAGTATCCCGTCTTGTTAGCAAACGGTAACAAGGTTGCCAATGGAGACGAGGGCGATCGCCATTGGGTGACGTGGGAGGATCCGTTCCGAAAACCGGCATACCTTTTTGCGCTGGTTGCCGGTGACCTGCAGTTTATCGAAGATGAGTTCGTCACGATGAACGGCCGCAACGTGGTGCTTCGAATCTTTAGCGAACGCCACAACATTGACAAGGTGTCACACGCCATGACGTCGCTGAAAAATGCTATGGCGTGGGATGAGCGTGTGTTCGGCCGTGAATACGATCTGGATATTTTTATGATCGTCGCTGTCGACAGTTTCAACATGGGTGCAATGGAAAACAAGGGCCTTAATATATTCAACACGTCTTGCGTTCTCGCCCGTCCCGACACGACCACTGATGCAGCGTATCAACGCGTTGAAGGCGTAGTTGCGCATGAGTATTTCCACAACTGGTCCGGCAATCGCGTTACTTGCCGGGACTGGTTCCAGCTCAGTCTCAAAGAGGGCTTTACTGTGTTTCGGGACCAGCAGTTCTCCGCGGACATGGGTTCGCCGACGGTTTGCCGGGTCAATGATGTTTCAGTGTTACGGAGTGCACAGTTTCCGGAAGACGCCGGGCCCATGGCACATCCCGTGCGACCGGATTCGTATATCGAGATAAACAATTTCTACACGCCGACTGTCTATGAAAAAGGGGCGGAAGTGGTGCGCATGATTCACACACTGCTCGGCCCGGAACGGTTTCGTCATGGTAGTGATCTGTATTTTGACCGGCACGATGGTCAGGCGGCCACAACCGAAGACTTTGTGCGTGCCATGGAAGATGCCAACGATTTTGACCTGTTGCAATTTCGGCGCTGGTACAGCCAGGCCGGTACACCAATGTTGAACGTCAGGGGCAGTTTCGATAAAGATGAGAACATCTTCCGCCTCGATGTTGATCAATCCTGCCCGCCGACACCGGGTCAGGACCACAAGGAGCCTTTGCATCTGCCGTTAGCCCTTGGCCTGTTAGATCAGGGCGGCAACGATATTCGGCTGGAAACGAATGCCGAGGATGTGGCAAGTGTGAGCGAGGGTAACGAACACTATACAGCGGTCTTACATGTGACCGACGCGAAGCAGACATTTATCTTTACAAATGTTCAGGAAGAGCCGGTTCCCTCCTTGCTACGCGGATTCTCGGCCCCGGTGAAACTGGATTATGACTACTCGCGCGATTCGTTATTGTTTCTGATGAGTCATGACAGTGACGGATTCAATCGTTGGGAGGCGGGACAACGCCTCGCCATTGCCGTCATGCGGGACATTATGTCTGCAGTCCAGCAAGACAAACCAATAGAAGTGGATTCCAGATTGATTCAGGCTTGTGCAAATATTCTTGACCAGGCTGTTGAACACAATCGGGACGGTCAGGTAGACAAGGCAATGATTGCGGAGATGTTGGTGATGCCGACTGAGACGTATCTTGCCGAGTTGATGGATGTTGCGGACGTGGATGTGATCCGTAAGGCGAGAGAAGCGGTACGGGCCGCGATTGCTACGGAACTCAAAGAGCAGTTGCTGTCGATTTACAGGCTCAACGACGTGGAGGAGGAGTATGAACCAACTGCCGAGGCGATTGGTCGGCGTGCCCTTAAGAACATCGCGCTCGCTTATCTTATGCAGCCCGATGACACGGATATGGTGCCCGTCTGTGTCACACAGTTTGAACAGGCGGATAATATGACTGATACGAGCGCCGCGCTGCGTGCATTGGTCAATTCCGCCGCCGACGAAGCGCAAGCAGCGAAACAAAAGGCGTTAGCAGACTTTTACAACCGTTGGTCCGATGAAGCCCTGGTGGTTGATCAATGGTTCCAGGTGCAGGCTACATGTCAGCTGCCGGATGCCCTCAAGCGCGTGAAAGAGCTTATGTCGCACGAGGCGTTCACCATGAAGAATCCGAATCGCATGCGCTCGCTGGTGGTTTCGTTCGCCTTCCAGAATAACGTTAATTTCCATCAGACATCCGGAGAGGGTTACAAATTTCTTGCTGATCGTGTCATCGAGCTCAATAGTATCAATCCCCAGATGGCCGCGAGAGTGCTTCAACCACTGACGCGGTGGCGAAAATATGACCAGCAGCGCCAGGGACTGATGAAGGCCCAACTCGATCGTGTATTGGCCACTGAAAGTCTGTCACCGGATGTTTACGAGGTCGCTTCGAAAAGCGTGTAAACCAGGACATCCACGTACTGGAACAAGTCCGGGACATCCACGTTCCAGCTTAAGGGCGAAACGTAACTGTCCATAACGTGGATGTCCCTGAGTTTCCTGGAGCGTGGATGTCTTCTGGAACGTGGATGTCCCGGAGTTGTTTCGCTGGAACGTGGATGTCCCGGACTTGTTCCTGGATGTCCCGGAGTTGTTTCGGTACGTGGATGTCCTGGTTTAGGGGTTGAGGGTGGGGGCGAGGCTGGTGGGCCGATGGTGCGGCGCGGTGTACTCGCTGCGCAGGTCAGTGGCGGCCTTGAGCAGCTTGTCGCCTTTCCACGAGGCGTCGCGGGGTGCATCGGGGGCGTACAGGGATTGTTCGAGTTCCCGGATGGCCTCCTCAAGAGCAGGGTGATGCTCGCCGGCACGCGCGGCGAAATCGTGCAGGGAGTCGATACCCGGCTCTCGGGTCCTGACCCATTGGTAGAGTCGCTGCTGGGCAGCGACAGGATCACCTTCACGGCAGGCGTGGCTGAATGCCTTGAACAAAGTTGCCTCGTCAGGACCGGCGGGCGACAAATCCTGTTTGCCGCGCCCGTTGGCCTGTTGCAGACGGTTCAAGTCCCGGCGGACGATGAGCCATTGGGCGGTGCTGATCACCCACAATATGGCAAGGCCGATGGCGATATATTGCCACCAGGCCGTTCCCGTCTGCTCGACTGCGGTGGAATCCGGGTCGGTATCCGTTACCTCGCCGGCCCGGTCGGGTTCCAAGGGTACCTGAACCAGCGGCCCAGCAGCCGGTTTGACCTCGTGAGTGCCGCCAGGAATAACGGCCTGCTCGAGGCTATCAGTCTCGGTGTTCCACCAGGGTATCCGAATCTCCGGTATCTTCAGCGAGCCGGCTTGCGTCGGCACGATACCCGTGGTCACCGTTCGTCTGGCAACTAGCCCGTCTCCGCCAACGCTGGTTTCAGTCTCCGGCGGATCTCTGTAGGTCTTGGCATTACGCGGTTTAAACGCGTCCAGTTGCGGCAACAGGGAAGCCGTGACGCCTTCTGCCGTGATGGTCACTGTCCGATTGACGGGTTCACCAACGACCAGATCTGGTGGGTTCTCGTTCCACTTTTCAGTGACCTCCAACGATTTGGCCGGCAGCCAGTTATTGCCCGGGAACGACGCCGGCCTGGGCTTGACCTCGACCCTGTGGGCCCGCGAAAGCGCACTGACACGTTGACGTTGTGAGAACAGACTACCCTGGCCGCGACTGCCGACAAACGTTTCCCTTGGTATCTTCAGTTCCCCGCTACGTTGCGGAAAGATCGCGTAGCGCTTCTCCAGAACATAGTAGCGTCGATTATTCACTATCGATTCATAGCGTTTCTCGTTGTCCAGCGTTTCCACAATCGCGTTTTCCAGATCCGGTGGCGACGGGAAATCACCGGAAATGGATTCTGTGTAATAGAGTTTCACCGTGTACACGATCTGCTCTTGTACATAGGCGCTTTCGGCATCGACGCTGGTGTCGAAGAACACGATGCGATCACCGCGTGCCTGATCGGATGCCGATGACGCCGCAGCCTCGATGGTAATCGGCCGGGTTTTTTCTCCGCCCATGTGAATGGCTGGAATCGTTAGTTCACCTTCACGTTTCGGGCGCAGAGTAATTCTCCACTCCACATGCGTTTCCGTCGTTTGCTGACCATTGACGATCGTCACGGAGCTGCTGGTCCGGCTGTTCTCATCGATGATCTGAAAATCTTTTTCTATCCCTGATAGATCCGGGCGTTGCGATGATGTGCTGCCGGATAGCCTGACGGTAAGAGTAAGCAGGTTCGAGACGCTTACCCTGTTCCGGTCGACCGTGGCTGAAAGCTCAGCAAGCGCGGGTCCGGCAAGCAGTAGGCAGGCAACCGCAAAAGCTGCAACCATTTTGAACTTACCAGTCCCGGGTATCATCATTTTCAATCTCGCCTCGCCGTAATCGTTCTTCATACTCTCTTTCAAATTTCCGCCGCAGCAGCCCACCCGGGTCGTCAGGTACTCGGCGCAACCATTGTTCCAGCGCCTGGCGTTCTTCACCTTCAAGAGGATCTACGTCTTGTTCGGCCATCTGCTGCTGATTCGCTTTCTGTTCGTCCTGCTCTGCTTTTTGCTGCTGGCTGTCGGCTTCCTGATCCTGTTGATCCTGCTCGTGATCCTGGTTTTGTTGATCCTGTCGCTGCGATTGCTGTTCCTGTTGCTCGCTATCCCCGCTTTCCCCCGATTGGTCTTGCTGGTTTTGCTGTTGCTGATCTTGACTCTGGTCGTCTCCGTCCTGATTCTGTTTGTTCTGCCGCTGTTGTTGTTCCAGCAGGTCTTCGACGAGACGCTTGTTATAGGCCGCGTCTTCATTGTCGGGGTCAAGGGTCAGCGCCTCATCGTATGCCTCGATAGCCTGCTGCAATTGACCCTGTTTGGCGAGGGCATTGCCGTAATTATATTTCCCCTCACTGGTTTCGATGTTGGCGAATTGACTCGCCGCATTCTCGTAATCTTCGGCTCGATAGCGGGCCGTACCGCGCCAACCCGGATCCTCAAAGTGTTTGGCGGCGGCTTCCGGGTCGCCGGCTTGCAGGGCTTCCATACCCTGTTGATCGGGTGTTTTCCACAGGTCTGCCCATGTCATACCCGTCAAAGGTATGTCCTCCCAGGAAAGCGCGTCGGCGGGTTCACTGTGCAAGGTGACAACCAATGCCAGGCTCCATAACCAGCCGCGGCGAAAGGCTAGTGCCGCAAGGGGTAGCAAGAGCAGAATTAACCAGGGCCCTTCTTCTCTCCAGACATCGAAGTTACGTTCGACTTCGCGAAACTCCTCGGTCATTGGCAGAATGGTCTCATCCAGCAAGTAATCGAGATCGTCATTCGTCAAAGTCATGCGCGAAAATCGTCCTCCTGCCGACGCGGCGAAATCGCGAAGCGCCGCCGGATCGACTTTTGGTATTACAAGATTTCCCCTGTTGTCTTTCAGGTACCCGGCCTGTGAGCCCGGCTGCAATGGAATCGGGGCACCTTCGAGTGTGCCGACCGCCATCAAGGATACGGGAAAGGTGCCGCGATGTTCCCGGGCAATTTCAATCGCCCGGGCGCGATCACGAATTTCATCGGTAAGCACCAGAATGCGCCCGGTGGTCGCGCCGGCATCATGAAATCGTTGGTGAGCAAGTTCCAGGGCCGGGCTAAGCCGACTACCGCTCGCCGGCATAATATCGGGCGACAGTGATTGAAGCATACCCAATATAGTGCCGGTATCGTCCGTTAATGGCGCCACCGTATGGGCATCTCCTGCATAAACGATGAGGCCGGTCACGCCTTCGTTTCTCATGTCAAACAGGTCTGAGAGTTTGCGCCTGGCGCGTGTCAGACGATCCGGTTGTACGTCGGTGGCATACATGGAGTAGCTCAGATCCAGCAGAATGATCAACGCATCTTCACGTTCGTGGACCGGCTGCGGAAGCTTGCGAAAGGCCGGCCCCGCCAGGGCAACGGTGGCAATGATCCAGGCAATTAACAGCAAAGACATGGGGCTTCGGGTCGTCTTGGTCTCGGTATCATCGAGCAAAAAGGGCAATAGGCTCAGGTCAATGGTTTCTTCCCAGTTGGATCCGCGAGATTCCCGGGTTTTGATAATGATGAAAATGAGAACCGCCGGAATCAGCGCGTATAGCCACTCCGGGCGCAAGAAATGAAAACTGGCGATGGCACCTTCTATCATAGGTGCACCTCGGTGGTGTCGTCGGCAGATCGGATAAAACGTGCCATGATCCAGCTTGTGACGAGCGGATGTAATGCCGCCAATAGCAGGCTGGCAACGAAGGCAAAACCAAGGGGCCAGTAAAAAAGCGCATTGATCGGACGCCAGGTTTCCAGATCCTGATCGATGGGCTCGAGTTTGTCGAGTTCGCGATAGACGGACGCGAGTTCACCGGTGCTACGTGCCCGATGATACACGCCGCTGGTAATCCGGGCGATCTCGGTGAGTGTTTCTGTGTCCAAATCCGCCGACGGATTAACGCGTCTTTTGAACAGCAGGCCCGGTACCACCAGCTCGTCGGCGCCGAAACCGATGGTATAAATCTTGATGCCCTCGGCGGCGGCCAGTCTGGCCGCCTGCAACGGCGATACCTCGCCCACGTTGGAGACGCCGTCCGTGAGTAGAATCAATACCCGGCTGTCGGTCGGGCGGGACTTCAATCGTTTGACGGCAAGACCAATAGCATCGCCAATCGCTGTTTTGCCACCAGCGATACCGAGGGGCGTCTCTTCGAGCAGGGTTCTGACAGTATTGCGATCGAACGTGAGCGGTGTTTGCATATAGGCGCGGGTTCCGAACAGGATCAGGCCAAGGCGGTCGCCCTTGCGGCGTTCAACGAAGTCGCCGACCACGTTTTTCACGGCAGCGAGTCGGGTCGTTCGAGCATTGTTCAACTCCATGTCTTCGGTCCCCATAGAGCCCGAAATATCCACGGCCAGCATCAAATCGCGTCCGGTCGCGGGCAGCTCGACAGGATCGCCGATCCACTGCGGCCGGGCAGCGGCGAGCACAAGGGCCAGCCAGGCGAGCATCATTAATATACGCCGGATCCATGATCGCGTATTGGCGGCGCTCACTTCACTTTCGTAGCTCGCTACCAGACCATAGAAAGGCACATGCAGCGCGGCACCGTGACGGTTTGCCGAGGGCAATAAGTAGTAAACCAGTATTGGCAATGGCATAAAGGCGAATGCCCATGGCCACGCGAATTCGATCATGCCGCCTCCGGGTTACCGTGATGCTTGATCCATTGTTTACCCAGTTCGTGTAACTGTCTCACATCGATAGCGGTACCATTATCGTTGGCCGGTTTGTAAATGTCGTCGATCAACGCCTGCCCGGGCCCCATGCTGAAATCATCGATTCCTGCCGTCTTGTCCAGAAAGGCGACCCAGGCCACCCCGGTAAGACTCGCCACGTCCTCTCTTGCGTATCGGGTCAGGGCAACGCGTTTCAAGAGTGCCTCAAAATCGTGTAGCCATGCCCGGGCGTCCTGGTTTGCCTGATAAACCTGGAACAGTCGGTCCAGTTCCCTTAAGGCTTCGCGTCGGTAGCGATTGGCGCGCCAATACCGCAACCACCAGACGATCAAGGCGACGGTGGCTGCCAGTAACAAAAAGCCAACAATCCACCAGCCCGGCGCGGGCGGCCAGGCCTCGACGGGCGGGGGCAGATGAATGTCACGAAGATCCGCCAACGGGTCGGGATTTCGGGGGGTGGCGGGCTGATTCATCGTGATGATAACTTCATGTATTCGTTATACCTTTTTGAGAGCGTCTCGATCAACTCTTCATGGGTCAGGAGTTCCAGTAGTGGGGATTTGACCTTTAAAAACTCGCTGCGGACGCTGTGGAGGTGTGCATTGAAATGTGTACGATACTCCTCACGATAACGCGGATTGGCGGTGTTGATGCGTGCCCGGTTTTCACCGTTGGTGATGGTATAGGTATTCGGTCTGGGTAACTCTCGTTCCATCAGATCTGAAACATGTATCCCGACGATATCGTTATGCCTCGAAAGATGGTTGAAATGTCTCTTCGCGTCATCGTCAAAGTCCGTAAAATCACTGATGATAAAGATAGTACTGCCATGTTTGGCTACCCGCCGGACGTTACGCAAAGCGTCTGCCAGATAACCGGCCGTACCGGCGATGGCGTCACGTTCCAGGGCGTGATTGAAGTTATTGACTTCATTTAGCAAGCGCAGCACCGAGTGTTTGCTTCGTCTGGGCCGGATCTCACGATGAGCGTTGGAAGAGAACACAATACCGCCGACCCGATCGCCGCGATCCAGGCCCGTCCAGGCAAGCAAGGCGGCTGCTTCGGCTGCAATGACAGACTTGAAGGCAACCCGGGAGCCAAAGAACATTCGTTGGGACTGGTCCACCATCAACAGGATCGGGCGTTCTTTTTCTTCCTGAAATAATTTGGTGTGGGGTGTTTGTGTTCTGGCAGTGACTCGCCAGTCTATACTGCGGATGTCATCGCCGGGTTGGTAGACACGCACCTCGGCAAAATCGATACCGCGGCCGCGAAAGCTGGACGTCAACAATCCGGACAGAGGATTCCGGGACTTGCTCGCTGCCAGAGCGTTGATTTCCTTTGCGGCATAACGCAATCGGATCAAGTTCTGGATACTTGTATAGGCGCCTCCCGGTGCCTTGATATGGTGACGGGTCAGCGAAGCGTTGGTTCTCTGTAACATAACGGCGTCAGGCAGCGGCAACTCGTTGCACCAGTGTGTCAACCACTGTATCCGCATCGATGCCTGTTGCTTCCGCCTCGAAGCTCACTATAAGCCGATGGCGAAAGACATCGTGTACTACGGCTTGTACATCGTCCGGGCTGACGAAGTCCTTGTTTAACAGGAATGCGTTGGCGCGCGCGCAGAGGTCGAGCGCGATTGTCCCCCGGGGTGATGCGCCATAGTCCAGCCAGTTGGCAAGATCGTCACCATAGGCGCCCGGATCTCGAGTGGCCATGGTAAGTTGCACCATATATTCCTCGACCACGGGCGCCATATGCAGGTTCAGAATGTCGGTGCGGGCGGCGAAAATTGTATCCTGAGAGATCGTCGGTGGCGTACTGACTCTCTGGGTGCGCGCATTGGTCGATTCGTTGCGAACCAGTTGCAAAATATTGCGTTCCGAGGCGGCATCGGGATAGTCGATATTGACCTGCATGAGAAACCGGTCGAGTTGGGCCTCTGGCAGTGGATAGGTACCTTCCTGCTCGATGGGGTTTTGAGTGGCCATCACTAAAAACAGCTCCGGCAGTTTGAATGTTTGTCGGCCAAAACTGACCTGACGTTCGGCCATGGCTTCCAGGAGCGCCGACTGCACCTTGGCGGGAGCGCGATTGATTTCGTCCGCCAGAATCATATTGTGGAAGATGGGGCCACGTTGAAACTCGAAGGAACCTGCCTCGGCGCGGTAAATCTCCGTGCCGGTGACATCCGAGGGCAGGAGATCCGGCGTAAACTGGATACGGTGAAAGTCGCCCTCGATGCCCCGGGCAAGGGTCTTGATGGCCTTGGTTTTTGCGAGCCCCGGCGCTCCTTCTACGAGCAGGTGGCCATCAGCCAACAGGGCAACCAGCAGGCGATTGACGAGTTTCTCCTGGCCGATAATTTGCCCTTTCAGCCAGGATTCCAGGGCCAGAATTTCATCACGATGTTGCATAAGCGGCGAGCCTAATGGTTCGTTGGTCAGTAATCAAATAATTAATGCCTTGGGGCTAATCAAATGCCCCGTTACTTTGGTACTATGACATGACAAGAAAGGGTAAGTTGCCCCAAAATAAGCGAAGTTGCCCCAAGGCGCAGGCCAATGACAAAAATTAACATTAATAACAAGGCTGCATTTCAAACCGAGCTTGAAAAACGACTTGCGGAATATATCGGTGAGGATGAGCAGATAAGGAAATTCACCCGTCTGTATTTCTCGCAAATCCCTTTGTCGGAACTGCAACACAAGGATTGGGATTTTGTGCTCGCCTCGCTTAAGTCAAGCTGGTCTTTCTTCAGTCGGTTTGATGGTACCGATCCCATTGTCCGGGTATTTAATCCCAGCGTAAAAGAGCATGGATACGAACTTAAAGGTACTGTTGTAGAAATAGCGGCAACGAACATCCCGTTTTTGATCGACTCTATACGGATTGAGTTCAACACTGCCGGACTGGTACTCACCGATGTTCATCAATGCCTGCTTTCCGTCGCCCGCGATGGCAAGCGGATGGTAATTACCGAGGATGGGCATGTCAACGAAACGCTCATTCATTTCGAGGTCGAAGGCGTACGTGACCTGAAGCATCTTGAAGATAATATCAAGGAAGTTATCGGGTTAGTGCAGCAGGTTGTTAATGACTTCGCGCCTATGAGAAAGCGTTTGCTCTTCAGTAGCGATGAGGTAGGCGTTGAAAGCGAGACAGAAGGTTCGGATGAGCTGATCGAGGATTACGAGTTTCTACGCTGGTTGTACGCTAACAACTTTACATTTGTGGGCTACGAGGAGTTTGTTAAATCGAAAAATGCCAAAACCTTCAAACGGGTACCGGAGGCATGCCTGGGTCTGGCAAAGCCTGGTATGACCGCAGATAGCCTGCCGTTTAATCCCGGCAAGCAGGTTATAACCGTGGCCAAGGCGCCGGTCAAATCACCGGTCCACAGGCCGGCTTACTTTGACACCATAACCATCGTTCGGTCGTCATCGGATAATGGAATCAGGGCCTGTCGTTTTATCGGCTTGTTTACCGCGAGCGTCTACAACCAGCCACCAACGGAAATTCCAATAGTAAGAAAGAAGATTGACGAGATATATTATCGCTCGGGACTCGCACCATCGAGTCATAAAGGTCGCGAGATAGGTCGAATTGTCGAAATGTTGCCCAGGGAGGAATTGTTTCTCTCCAGTAGCGAGCAGCTCAGCGGTACGGTGATGAAGATATACGCATTACAGGAACGGCGTATCGTTCGCGTATTGTGCAATCGCCACAGTGACGATAACTTCGTCACCTTTATGGTCTACATGCCCAAGGATACCTACGACACTGAAATACGGCGTACGATTCAGGAATTACTGTGTAGCTATTTCGACTACCTGGACGTCAGCTTTACGACATTCTTTTCCGAGTCTGCATTAACGCGAACCTATTTTGTATTACGGATTAACCCTGACAGCTCAACTGAGGTGGATGTCAACGAGGTTGAACGGAGAGTGACGGAGTTAACACGTTCGTGGGAAGACGATCTTCACGAAGTGCTTCTCGATAAAGCGGGCGAAACACGTGGTCGGGAATTATTTGAGAGATTCGGTCATGTGTTTGGTCCGGGCTACACGGACGAATTTTCACCGGAAATGGCAGCCCGGGACATCGATTTGATGCTTGAATTGAGCGATGACAACCCCCTTGTGGTCGATTTCCATTCTCTGGAGATGGGCGAGCGGGTATCCGCCCACTTTAAGGTGATCAATTGCGACCGGGCCTTGCCCCTGTCCGATATTATCCCGATTTTGGAGAATCTCGGCGTTCGTGTGATTGAAGAGCATCCCTATGAGATTGAACTTGGAGATCAGGACATCTGGATCCACGATTTTTTGCTTGAGTTGGTGCGCAGTCCCGGCGGCGACCTGGCGGAGGTTCGTGATAAGTTCGAAGAGGCATTCCTCGATATCTGGTTTGGCTATAACGAGGACGATAGATTCAATCGGCTGATACCGGCGGCTAATATGACGTGCCGGGACATCGGTGTGCTAAGGGCCTATGCAAAGTATCTGGGTCAGTTCCAGGGTAGTTACAGTCAGGCGTTCGTTGCTGATTGTTTGATTCGTTACAGCGACATTGCCAAAAGTTTGTTTGATCTTTTCCAGCTGGGATTCGATCCCGAATGCCAGGATAAAAATGTACACAAGCGCAGTGCCAAACTCAAAACCGAAATTCTTGCTCAAATTGACGGCGTTGAAAATCTCTCCGATGACCGGACGCTGCGGCGGTTCGTGGAGATGATCGGGGCAACGCGCCGCACGAACTATTATCAAAAGGACAGTGACGGTCGCTCGAAGTCCTATATCTCCTTAAAATTCGAACCGGAAGAAATTACCGAGATGCCGCTGCCCAAGCCCAAGTATGAAATCTTCGTACACTCGCCGCGAGTTGAAGGTGTTCATTTGCGCAATGGCAAAGTCGCAAGAGGCGGGCTACGTTGGTCTGATCGCAGCGAAGACTATCGAACCGAAATTCTGGGACTGGTCAAGGCGCAACAGGTGAAAAATTCCGTTATCGTGCCGGTCGGTGCCAAGGGCGGGTTTCTGCCTAAAAAACTTCCCCGGGACGGCGGTCGGGACGCCATTCAGGTTGAGGCGATTGAGTGCTATCGTATCTTTATACAGGGACTGCTTGATGTCACCGACAACCTGGTCAAGGGGAAAGTGGTCCCGCCACCTCAGACGGTAAAGCACGATGACGATGATTATTATCTTGTGGTCGCCGCAGACAAGGGGACGGCAAGTTTTTCCGATATAGCCAACAGCATTTCAGAAGAATACGGTTTCTGGCTCGGCGATGCGTTTGCCTCGGGCGGCAGTGTCGGTTACGACCATAAGGCTATGGGTATAACCGCCAGGGGTGCGTGGATATCCGTGCAACAGCATTTTCGGGATCAGGGCATCAATGTTCAGGATACGAATTTCACCGTCATCGGTATCGGTGACATGTCCGGTGATGTGTTTGGTAATGGCATGTTGCTTTCCAGGCATATTTGTCTTGTTGCGGCATTTAATCATCTCAATATCTTTGTGGATCCCGATCCTGATCCGGAAGCAAGCTTTAAGGAACGGGAGCGCCTTTTTAATCTTGGCCGGTCAAGCTGGACTGATTACGATGAAAAATTGATTTCCAAGGGTGGTGGTGTGTTTAGCCGGTCCGCAAAATCCATCGCCATCTCGTCGGAAATGAAAAAACTCCTGAATATATCGGAAAAGTCGCTAACACCCAACCAGCTTATAACGGCGTTGCTTAAAGCTAAAGTCGACTTGCTGTGGAATGGCGGTATCGGCACTTACGTGAAAAGCCACGAAGAGTCTCATCTGGATGTGGGCGATAAGGCCAACGACACCATAAGGGTGAACGCCAGTGATCTTAACTGCAAGGTGATAGGCGAGGGTGGCAATCTAGGTATGACGCAACTTTCCCGTGTGGAGTTCAACCTTAACGGCGGTGTCTGCTTTACGGACTTTATCGATAATGCCGGCGGCGTGAATTGCAGCGATACAGAAGTCAATATCAAAATTCTATTGAATCAATTGCTGGAAGAGGGTGAGGTCACCCCGGCTGCGCGCAAGTCGCTGCTCCACAAGATGACCGATGAAGTTGCCGAAATAGTGCTTGAGAACAATTATGATCAGGCTCTGGCAATCAATTTGATGAGCTATCAGGCGCCGAGACGCATGCTTGAGTACTCAAGGGTCGTATCTGAACTTGAAGAGAAGGGTCAGCTCAATCGGGGTCTCGAGTATTTACCAAACGATGAACAGCTTGCCGAACGCAGAAGTAAAGGACAGTCGTTTACGCCACCGGAGTTGGCCGTTATAGCGAGTTATGTCAAGGCCGTGTTAAAGGAGGAACTCGCGGCATCGCCGGTACTCGATGAAACCTGGCTGAAAAAAGAAATGGAAATCGCTTTTCCATCCACGCTCATCCGCAAGCATGGCGATAAGCTTGACAGTCACCGATTGAGACGGGAACTGGTAGCGACACAGATTGCCAACGGCATGGTCAATCGTATGGGTGCCAATTTCGTGACTCGCGCCGCGGAATCGGCAGGTGCGGAACCGGCGATCATAGCCAAGGCTTATGTGGCCGCGCGGGACATCTTCAGGATGGACAAGTACTGGGACGGCATCTGCTCGCTGGACCATCAGGTTCCCCCGGAAGTGCAAAAAGATATGATGTTGAACCTGATTCGACTGGTGCGACGTGCCACGCGTTGGCTGCTTCGAAATCGTCGACATAGTTTTAATCTGGACGAGGAAATACCGAGCTTTCAGCATGCTGTATCGACGTTGTTTGGCATGTGGGGTTCGTTACTGCAGGGCGAAGCACTCAAGGAGTGGAATACAAGCATCTCGCAATTGGAGAAGCAGGGCGTCGGGCACGACCTGGCCGCTTTCGTTGCGGCGGCCCATCATATGAATGCCACGCTGGGTATCTTTGAAGCATCCAGACGAACGAATCGCACGCTCAAAAAGGTGGCAGGTATCTATTTCGCGGTCGGCGAGAAATTGCAATTACACTGGTTCAGTCGTCAGATTCACGACTATCAGGCGTCGACTCAATGGCAGGCGTTGGCCCGTGAAAGTATGCAGGACGATCTGAACTGGCAACAGGTAGCCATCACGCTGGGTGTCATTGGGGAAGGCGGCAAGAATCAGTCAGCGGAAAAGATGGTGGACCGCTGGGTCGAAGGTCACCACACGCTGGTGAACCGATGGATGTCCCTGCAGTCGGATATGAGAGCTTCTGGCGTCAAGGACACATCCATATTCACGGTCGCGATCCGGGAACTGCTCGATTTGGCTCAGGCCAGCAGCGGTGCAAAAGCCCGCTTTTAAGTGGCGTCCTTTGGAGTTTATGCTGGCTGATGAAATATAAATATCTGCGCGACCTGCTGTTTCTTCTGCCTCCGGAACTCTCCCATTTTATTGCTCTTCATACCACTTCATTGATGCATAGACTGCATCTGACGCATCTTGTTGCCGGGGAAGTTCCTGAAGATCCGATTGAGGTAATGGGCATACAGTTTAAAAATCGCGTTGGACTTGCGGCCGGGCTCGACAAGGATGGTATTTGTGTCGATGGTCTGGGTGCGCTCGGGTTTGGCTTCCTGGAAGTGGGTACCGTTACGCCAAGAGGCCAAAAGGGTAATGCCAGGCCTCGATTGTTTCGGCTCACCGCAAGTGAAGCACTGATCAATCGTATGGGCTTTAACAATGAAGGTGTCGATGTTCTGGTGGAGCGACTAAAGCATACCCGGTTCGATGGCGTTCTCGGGATTAATATCGGCAAGAACTTCGATACGCCGCTGGAAGATGCACTCAATGATTACGAATATTGTCTGCGACGTGTCTACGAATATGCCGCCTACATTGTGGTCAACATATCGTCACCGAATACACCGGGTCTGCGAGATTTGCAACGTCAGGATGAAATGGCCGTGCTGCTGGAAACCCTCAAGAAGGTTCATGGGGAGATGGTGGAACGCTACAGCGTCCGTGTGCCTTTGCTGGTCAAGATTGCGCCTGACATGGTGGATGACGATGTCCGACAGCTGGCGCGCAGACTATTGGCGTTCGAGATAGATGGTGTCATTGTGGGCAATACCACCGTTTCCAGAGCGGGTGTAACCGATGAGCCGCTGGCATCGGAAACGGGCGGATTGAGTGGTGCGCCATTGTTGTCCCAATCCAATCACGTCCTGCAAATTGTTGCCGAGGAGGTTAAGGGGCGTATGGGCATTATTGGTGTGGGCGGCATCATGAGTGGCGAGGATGCCGCCGCAAAGATTGCTCTCGGTGCGGATCTGGTGCAGATATACACCGGCTTTATCTATCAGGGCCCCGGGCTGATTCGGGAATGTGTCGAAGCGATGAGAAGCCACTGAACGGGGCGCGCTGCGCGCTACAGGACGGGCTTCGCCCTACAGGTGACAGGGTGGGTTGGGGGTCTGTTGTCAGTTGTGATAGTTGGTGTTGACGGGCAAAAAAAAGGCTCCGAAGTGGAGCCTTTTATGGGTGTTATGTGTAACGGTTACGTTGCCTGGCCGGACATGTGTCGGCCAACTCCGGCGGTCCCGGTTAGCCCGTCCCAATTGTCCTCTCGGCCCACGCGCCAGCCACTGATCCACGCCTGACGTTTTTCCGGGTCCTGATAGGGACATAATTCACGGGATCTGCCATGCAAACCGATAGAATAGCCACGTGCAAAGGCACGGTCAGTCCGGTCTCTCTTCTGTCTTTTCATATGGGGAAGCCTCATTACTATGCTCTGTCTTTTGGGGTTTCAGAAATTTCCTGATTGTCTATTCCTGAGACAACAAATTAGTATTTAATGCTTGTCACCCAAACGGTGATGCTCCCTGTTGGCCGGCGGCAAAAGCGCTACCGGGATATTCTTTTTAACTGACCAGGCTGCACGTGTCGATGAACCGTTTGATCTAAGTCCATAACTGATAATAACTAAAAAACAGGACGGGCTTCGCCCTTACAGAATGGCCTGCGGCCTCACAGAACGCTTCGCTACAGGACGCTTCGCTACAGAACGGCTACGCCTACACATTACTGTGCTCAAATTTCTGTAGCGCGAAGCGCGTTCCGTAGCCCGAAGGGCGTTCTGTAGGCGTAGCCGTTCTGTAAGGCCGTAGGCCGTTCAGCTGGTTCTGTTGTACGCACGCTCGATGAGGTAGCTGACCAGTTCGGCAAAGGACAGCCCGTAACCGCCGGCACCTTCCGGATACAGACTGGTGGGCGTCATGCCGGGCATGGTATTGACCTCCAGCAGGACTTCTTCCGTGTCATCAGGGACGACAAAATCGGCCCGGGACAGATCCCGACAGCCCAAAGCCTCGTGTGCGGCAACGGCGATAGCCTTGAGTCGCTGCGTTTGCTCGGGGCTCAAGGCGGCCGGCATAATGTGTTCGCTCAAACCCTGAGTGTAGCGATGTTTGTAGTCGTACCAGGTGTTTTCAGGTGTGATAATTTCAATCACGGGGAATGGTTCGCTGCCAGTGTCCGTGTCCAGGACACCCACGGTAATTTCCTTGCCGGTAATTCTCTGCTCGATCAGTAAATGTTCATCCAGATAGAAGGCGGCCTCGACGGCCTCGTGAAGCTGATTGGCATTGCTGGTGAGCGAGACACCCAGCGCACTTCCCTGGCGGGCCGGCTTGACCACGACCTGGTGGCCCAGTTGTTTACCAATGTGCTCCACCGCTGTCGGGACGCCCTGCTTGCGATGCACCACCACTTGCCTTGCCAATGGCAGATCGCGTTCGCGGAAGATGTGCTTGGCAATGATTTTGTCCATGGCCGCGGAACTGGCGTGAACGTCGCTGCCCACATAGGGCAGACCCATGATCTCGAGAAAACCTTGCAGCGTGCCGTCTTCGCCGGGCGGACCATGAACAACGGGAAACACCACCTCGGCCCGGCAGTCTGCCAGCGCTTTGGCGATCCCGGTATTCAGTTCCAGGTTGTAGACCTGTTCGTAATTTTCTTCCAGGGCGGCGATGACACCACGGGCCGATATCCGGGAAACTTCGGCCTCTGCCGACGAACCGCCGTTAACAACGGCAATTCCAAGGTTCTTGTTAATCGTCATCGTAGTACTGCCTCGATCAGCCCGTATATACCAGCCCGCATGTTACACCAGTAAAAGCCCGAATTCGCCGTGGTGGCAGGCCCGGGGGCTTGCCCCGGTATGAGCAATTCCATTGGAGATTCTTCGACCTTGTAGTAGACTACAAGGTCGAAGGAGGTCCGCCATGGGTTATATGAGAATAGGAGAGTTGGCCGGGTTGGCCGGTACCAACAACGAAACCTTGAGATTTTACGAAGCGCGGGGTTTGATGAACGCCCCTCGGCGAAGTGAATCGGGCTATCGTCTCTATACGGGCGAGGATGTGGCGCGGGTCAGGTTTATTATGCGCGCGAAGAAGATGGGTTTTTCCCTGAGCGAGATTGCAGAATTGTTATCACTGCGGGTGACTCGCGAAGAGTCAACCTGTGGGGAGGTTAAACAACTCGCGGAAGCCAAGTTGCAGTCAATCGAAGAGAAGATCGCAGAGCTGTATCGCATGAAGAATGCGCTGCAGCAGATAACCGAGGCCTGTGTCGGCGGCGATGAATCTGCGACGCACTGCACCATACTGAACGCGTTAGACGACACGGATAAACATCAGCAACTAGCCGCTAGCAACTAGCCGTCAGTACACCGGGAACCCCTGACCAGGTCATTTCCGCCAAAGCTTGTCCCCGGCTCCGACCGGGGGCGGGAATCTTGTCACTCCCGCGAAAGCGGGAGTCTATCTCAACGACCTACCAGATTCCCGCGTGCGCGGGAATGACCTGATCAAAGGTTGGTAATTTCAATCGGCTCAATGTCATCCGCAGGCTCGAAGCCGAACACCTTGCCATAGAAATACAGCTCGAGATCCAATGCTCTTTTGATATTTTCCGCTTTGCGAAATCCGTGCTGCTCGCCTTCAAACGGAACATAGGCGACCGGCAGTCCTTTTTTCGCGAGTGCATTCGCCATCGTTTCCGCCTGATTGGGCGGGACAATTTTGTCTTCGAGTCCCTGAAAGAAAATAACCGGACAGGAAAGCTTCTCTACATGGTTGATGGGTGATCTCGCTTTGTAGATACCTTCCTGAGCGGGATACTGGCCAATCATGCTGTCGAGATATCGCGCCTCAAACTTGTGGGTTTCCCGGGCGAGCGCTTCAAGATCGCTGACCCCGTAATGACTCGCGCCCGCCGTGAACGTATGCTCGAACGTCAGTGCGGCCAGTGTTGTATAACCCCCGGCGCTGCCGCCGCGAATGGCGAGTTTTTGGGGATCAGCGAGCCCCTGGTCCACAAGATATCGGGCGCCGAATACCGTATCGGCGACGTCGACGATACCCCATGATTGTCGCAGCTTGTTCCGATAAACGCGGCCATAGCCGGTGGAGCCACGGTAATTCACATCCAGAACGGCAAAGCCGCGGCTTGTCCAGAATTGAATGGGCAGGTTCAGGTCATTATGGGTCGCACCCGTAGGTCCACCGTGAATTTTCACGAGTAACGGTGGTTTGTCTCCGGCGGGCGCCTCATAGTTCTGGTTTTTCGGTGGATAATAAAACGCGTGCGCCGTTTCCTCGTTAGCCGTGGGGTATGCGATGGCTTCCGGAACCGACAGGTACCCTTCACCCACATCTACCGTAGACGCCTGCTTGATAATCTCGAGATGCTCGAGGTCAAGGTCATAAACGGCGACACGGTTAAACAGGGTTGGTGAGGCGCCGGTCAAGGCAAGACGATGGCCGAACACATGGATCGAGCCCATGACCGTGAATGGCAGGTCCACATCCCGGAGTTGCCCGGTGCGGGTATCGAGTTCTGCCAGGCGGCAGATATTGTTCACCGAGTAGACGCACATCACGTTATGTTCGTCGACAAAGTCCCAGGTCGATTGACCGAAGACCCAGTGAGGCTCGCCGAACTCCGCCTCGGCCTCATGCACGCAACCGGCATCCGCCCGGTAAAGATTCCACCAGCCGTTGCAATCGGAAATGTAGTACAAAGTCCCGTTCGGTGAAAAACGAGGCTGTTGAATCGATTCCTTATCGCCGGCAATGAGCTGTGGTTCACTCAGGCCGTCTTCGGTGAACCGCGCAAGCCAAAGGCAGGTGCTGTCCCAGGGCATGTTTGGATGATCCCAGGTTACAAACGCCAGTTGTTGACCGTCTGGACTTATGCGTGGTGCCGAATAGAAATCGTGCCCCTCTGCTAAAATGTTAATGGTGCCGTCGGCAAGACTGACTGCACCAATTTTATTATCCGGCTCGATGGGGGGCGCATCGTCGTCTTGTTCGGTATTCATCGCCTTGCTGTGATCTTCGATGACGCAGATGATCCTGTCCCGCGTCTCATCCACGACGCCATCGGCAAAGCGTAGTGTGGGCTGATCGGTCAATTGCTTCGGTTCGCCGTCGAACCGTTGCAGGTAGAGTTGCTGATCGGAAAAGTTGGAGAAACAGACGAAGTCATCATGGATGACAAATGCGGCGCCACCGTATTCGTGCACCCGGGTTCTGACGTTGAAGGGAGTGGGTGTGAGATCCTTTTCCGTGCCGTCGGCCGAGCGCATCACGATCACGTTACGCCCGCCTTCTTGTGGCCGCGACTCCAGCCAGAACAGACGTTCTCCATGAATTTTCGGTGAGCCGATACCGATGGTTTCCGCCACGATCAGATCGGTAGTGATCGGAGATTTCCACGAACCGTAAGGTGCCTGTATTGGATCTGCCATTGGTTGGTTTTGCCTCTCGTTAGTTATTGATGAAGGCTTCAAGTTCCCTGGTGGTAAACGGCCAGCCAAGATCGTCCGTGCGCTTGTCGGTGGTAATGACTGGAATTCTGATACCGTAAGCCGCCATGAGCGATTCTGATGCACTTATTTCCACTTCGCAAATTTCCATGTCATGCCCCTTTGTCTGCAAGGCCTGCAGCATGGCGAGTGCCTGCTCGCACAGATGGCAACCGGCAGTGGTATAGAGATAAACGATCATTAGAGGTTGAAAAAACGTTTGGCATTGGCGGTCGTGCGAGCGGCAATGCCTTCAAAGGATTCGCCTGTTGCCGCTGCAACTGCTTCGCAGACCCGGGGCAGATAAGCCGGCTCGTTACGTCGCGATTTGGGTCTGGGTTTGATGTTACGCGGTAAAAGGTACGGCGCATCGGTTTCGATCATCAAGCGATCCGGGGGTATATCCTTGATCAGTGACAGCAGGTGTTGGCCGCGCCGTTCATCACATATCCAGCCGGTGATGCCAATGTAGCAATCCAGGTCCACGTAGGCATGCAGTGCCTCCGCCTCGCCGGTAAAACAGTGGACGACAATGTCGCCAAGTTCGTCACGCCAGGGTGTCAATATTTCGGCAAAGGTGGGGTAGGCGTCGCGTTCATGGAGAAAGAGCGGCATGTCCAGTTCCGCGGCGATGCCCAGATGCCGTTCGAAAGACGCGATTTGTGCGTCCCGCGGCGAGAAATTGCGAAAAAAGTCCAGCCCCGTCTCGCCAATGGCTTTTACTTCCCGGTGTTGGGCGAGCGACCTCAATTCGACCATGGCGTCACTGGTTGCCTGTTCCGCGTGATGGGGATGAATGCCGGCAGTCGCGTGGAGAAATCCGGGATATCGACGTGCCAGATCGAATGCATCGCGACTGCCCTGAACCGTTGCGCCGGTCACGATCATCTGTTCAATGTGTTGTTCACGTGCCCGCTCGAGCACTTCATCGAAGTCATCGTCGAAGGCATCGTGGGTCAGGTTGGCGCCGATATCGATAAGTGCATTCACCATGACGGTTTATTCGCTGGCCGCAACCTGCTCCACCGGTGTCGGTGTCGTCAAAGTGATGGCGTGGCTCGAAAAATCAGCTTTCTCGTTGGCAAAGATCATGGGTTGATCGTACTGGAGGCGATGGTTATAGATGGCACCGAAAATCAAAACGCTTTGCACATACTCGCGCGTTTCGCGATAGGGAATCGTTTCAATCCAGACATCCATGGGTAACGATGGATCGAGCCACTTGTCGACGCGAGATGGGCCGGCATTATATGCGGCTGTGGCGAATATCCGGTTTTGCTTGAAGCGTCTCAGGAGATTACCGAGATAAGCGGATCCCAGATGGATATTAACGCCGGGGTCGATAAGATCGTGTCGGGATACAGAGCCGATGGCGACGTCGCGGGCCACCAGGTCGGCCGTGCGCGGCATCAATTGCATGACACCCAGGGCGCCCGCAGACGATTTGGCGTCAGGCATGAACGCACTTTCCTGACGGGCCACCGCCAGACTCCAATGCAGGGGAATATCTGCCGTTCGCGCGCCGGCCAGAAAATTGTGTTGATAGGCGAGGGGGAAGCGAATTTCCAGATCATTCCACGCTTCCGCCTCGATCATCGCGTAAATGGCATGTCGATACCATCCCCATTTTTGTGCCACACGGGCGACAATTTCGCGTTCGATTGGACTGAAGTCTTTTGTGGTGAAATACCATTCGTGGCGTGCGCGGGTCAGCTCGTCGAGGACAAACAGCTCCAGGGCTCGTTGTATGCCTGGCGTGGCCTCCATGGACAGTACCTGTTCCCGGTCGATTTGCATGCGAACGTCGTCAAAGTCATAGGGTCGCCCAAGCGCGTCTGCGGCAAGAAAACCATAATAATTGCGACTGTTGGCAAGTTCGGCATAAATATCATTAGCGGCCATGCGATCCGCCGGGTCGTTCGAGCCCATCAATACTCGCGCTTGCCAATACTGCCATCTGGGTGTGGCCTGCAGGTCTTCAGGCAGGGCATTGATCAGCACCAGCGCATCGCTCCAGTTCTGACGACGCAAGGCCAGCCGGATCCGTGCTTCCGTCAGCTCCGGATAATCGGTGAACTTGAGCGGCACCCTGTCCAGACGATTACCAGGGTCGCCATCGACGGCCAGAAGAATACCGATACGTTCCCAGGTGGCCTTCAACTGTGAGGGGCTGAATTCGTGAATAGCCTGATATTCCTCGAACGCATCAAATGCCTTGCCAGAATTGAGAGGCGCCAGTCGCTCGATACCGTGAAGCACCATCTCGCGGTTCTTCTCATGTTGATCGCTGAAAATGTGGGTGCGACCGACGTTATAGGGTTTGGTGTGCACCATCTTGAAGTTGCGTGCGAGCTGGCGATCGTCTCTGTCGAGAAATCGCATCAGATACGTCGCCAGACTGACCTCGTTGGACGTCAAACTCATTGCAAATCGTTGCCATGCCAGCTCTGGTGTGAGCTGGCCTTCCTGGCGCAATATCCTGAAGATGGAATCACACTCATCGGGCTGGGAATAATCGACCAGCCATAGCTCCTGCCCGGCTGCATACGCGGCTTCGCGCTCGCCCGTCTTGTAGAGCGCATAGGCGTGGAAACAATCTATCTTGGGGGCGGCAATTTCTTTATTATAATGTGTCAGAAATTCTTCCCAGTGTCCGCGTTGAGCCAGGTTGTATAACCAGTTCTGAACGAGCTGATCGGCAATCGGGGTATCCGGATAACGTTCGGCGAAGCCCAGAATCGACTCGGCATCCTGATGCGAGATGCTGTAGATCTTGCGCATGTATTCAAGGTAGGGATAAAGGGGATACCCCTTGAGCTTTTCTTTTAGCGTGCGATAACGGCTGATCTGTCCCGACTGGATGAACTTGATGGCATCCTTGTACATCTGACGTTGTTCGTAACGCGAGACTGACGAGGAGTTCGATGGGTCGGTTGCCGACAGCTCGGGTGCAGGATGGGTGGAAAACTCCGCGCGGGAGGATATTGCGATTAGAATAAAAACCAGGAAACTCAGCCGTGCAGTCATCAATCCCCCACTCTGACGGCAAGCACGTCACATCGGGCGCCATGGAGTACGCCATTAGCTGTGGAGCCCATCAGCAAAGCGAGGCCGTGACGGCCATGACTGCCTACAACGATCAGGTCTGATCCAACTTGTTCTGCAAGAGAGTGAATCTCGGTTTCCGGGCGGCCGAATATCAAATGTTGTCGGTCCTTGGGTATCTTGAGGGTATCTGCAAATTCGGCCAGGTGGGTTCTGGCGGTGTCCTGAATTTGTTCCTGGATGGTGGATAAATCCATGGGGATATCTCCACCATAGGCAAGGCTTAGTGGTTCGATAACGTGAACACAGCTGAGCCGGGCCGAAAAAGCGGTCGCCAGGGCACATGCTCTCTTTGAGACTTGGCGCGATTCTTCGGTGAGATCCACTGCTACCAGGATATGACTGTATTCGCTCATGGTGTCCACCCTCGTAGTTCCCGTTGTTATGGTGGTCAATTCGCGCCCTGTCTGTCTTGACCCGGACTGCTAGCGCAAATTTACACAGTTCCTGTAGCATGCACAACAGCCGTGAGGTTTGATCATTGCCTTGAGTACTATCACCATGGTTTATGTATTTATTGCTGTTGTTATCCTTTTGATTATAGGTCCGATTATTGCCGTGCTGCCTTCCAGGCGGCAAAAGGAGCAGATGGCGTTGCGCAAACGAGCGATGGCGGAAGGCATCAGCATTGAGTTTACTCGTATTGATGATCCGGATCCCGACCCTGAAAAATATCGATCCAATACCGGTAAACCGCTCGAGCGGGTCATGTCCGTGGTGGCTTACAGATCTATCCGACCTACCCGGGAGGAGTGGCGGCGGATTCCTCGCATCGACTGGTGTGCGGTGCGTCGCGCGGATTCAGCTGCCCCGGACTTGCCGGCTGGTTGGGCGTGGGAGAACGAATTACCCGCAAGGATGTCGAACGAGCTCATAGCCTTTATAGCCAATGAGTTACAGAAATTGCCCAACGATGTTGTCAGGGTGGATGAAGTACGAAACGTGATATCCGTTTATTGGCAGGAGCGCGGCGTAGAGCAGGAATTGAATCTGATTATTCAATTCCTCAAGGGCTGCGCGGGAATTACACCCTGGATACCCTTGCCGGATTCCGACGAAAACGACGATCCGTCAGAATAAGTTTGTTGACAACCGCACCATCTTCTCGGATAAGCTAAAAAAGGAATGCCTCTCTCCGGAGTCGGCAAAGGAATTATGTTAGTAGATTTTAAGGACTATACGAATATTTATGAGCAAATCACTTGTCATTGTTGAGTCGCCTGCCAAGGCGAAAACGATAAACCGATATCTCGGTGACGACTTCATCGTCAAATCGAGCGTCGGTCATATCCGTGATCTGCCCACGGGAGCGAATAACAAATCCGACAAGGATGCATCGGAGCGGGCAAAGGAAGCAGCCAAAACTCGCAAAATGGCACCGGCGAAGAAGGCCGCCCATAAAAAGAAAAAGGCGAGGGAACAGCTCGTCAAGCGGATGGGAATCGATCCGGAGCATGGCTGGCAGCCCCATTATGAAATTTTGCCGGGCAAGGAAAAAGTTGTCTCGGATTTGAAAAAGGCTGCAAAGAATGCCGATGCCATCTACCTCGCGACGGACCTGGACAGGGAAGGTGAGGCGATTGCCTGGCATCTGCGTGAGGCGATTGGCGGCGATGAAAGCAAGTATCGCCGGGTGGTATTCAACGAAATTACCAAAAAAGCGATTCAGGAAGCGTTCGAGGCGCCGGGCGATATCAACGTTGATCGGGTCAATGCGCAACAGGCACGCCGGTTTCTCGATCGCGTGGTGGGCTTTATGGTTTCCCCGTTGCTTTGGCAGAAGATCGCCCGGGGGTTGTCCGCAGGCAGGGTGCAATCTGTCGCGGTACGTTTGATCGTTGAGCGTGAACGGGAAATTCGCGCCTTTATACCAGAAGAATATTGGGAGGTTTTTGCGGACCTGACCCGTGAGGGGGAAAAGGAAGAAAAGGCCGTCCCGTTTCAAGTGATGAAACAGGCCGGCGAGAATTTCAGGCCGGCTAATAAAGAGCAGACTGACGCGGCTCTGGAGAAACTGAAGACGTCGCCATTTACAGTAAAAAGCCGTGAAGACAAGCCAACCCAGACCCGGCCCGGTGCTCCCTTTATCACATCGACGTTGCAGCAGGCCGCCAGCACCAGACTGGGCTTTGGCGTCAAAAAAACCATGATGATGGCGCAGCGCCTTTATGAAGCCGGTTACATCACCTATATGCGTACCGACTCCACCAATTTGAGTGCCGAGGCGATCACCAGTTGCCGGGAGTTGATTAAAGCCGATTACGGGGACAAATATGTTCCCGATCAACCCCGCTTTTATGCCAGCAAGGAAGGTGCACAGGAAGCTCACGAGGCGATACGGCCTTCTGATGTAAGCGTCAGGACCGGGCAGATCCGCGGACTTGAGCGCGATGCGGAACGTTTGTATGAGCTGATCTGGCGACAGTTTGTAGCCTGTCAGATGCCGAATGCGGATTACACCAGTACGACGGTGACGGTGGAAGCGGCTGACATGGAGTTGCGGGTGCGTGGCCGTATTCTTCGTTTCGATGGTTATACCCGGGTGCAGCCGCCGGCGGGTCGCAAGGAAGACGAAACGCCACTACCAGAGTACAAGGAAGGCGAACAACTGAATCTCATTGAGCTGAAACCGTCGCAGCATTTCACCAAGCCCCCGCCTCGCTATAGCGAAGCGAGCCTGGTCAAGGAGCTGGAGAAGAAGGGCATCGGCAGGCCATCGACCTATGCATCCATTATCACCACCATACAGGACCGCGGTTATGCGACGTTGCACAACAAACGGTTCTATGCCGAGAAGATCGGCGATGTGGTCACTGATCGTTTGATGGAAAATTTTGAGAACCTGCTCGATTACGGATTTACCGCTGAACTTGAAGAGTCCCTGGACAAGGTTTCCGACGGTGACATTGAGTGGAAGCAGTTGCTCGACGATTTCTACGCGGACTTTGAACAAAAGCTGGAAAAGGCCAGCGAAGAAGATGGCATGCGCAGCAACGAACCGACAATGACCGATATCGAATGTCCACAGTGCGGGCGACCCATGCAGGTGAGAACAGCCAGCACCGGTGTATTCCTCGGCTGTTCCGGTTATTCGCTACCGCCCAAAGAAAGGTGCAAGTCCACGATAAACCTCATTCCGGGCGATGAAGTGGTCGATGTCAATGGCGAGGATGCGGACGAGCGGGAAGCGCAAATTCTGCGAGGCAAACGCCGCTGCAAAAAATGCGGCACCGCCATGGACAGTTACTTGATCGACAAGGAACGCAAGCTTCATCTTTGCGGTAATAACCCGGACTGCGATGGTTTTGAAGTCGAACATGGCGAATTCAAGATCAAGGGTTACGACGGCCCCATCATCGAATGCGATAAGTGTGGGGCGGAAATGCAGTTGAAGACCGGCCGCTTTGGCAAGTACTTCGGTTGCAGCTCCGACGATTGCAAGAATACGCGTAAACTATTGCGCAACGGCGAAGTGGCTCCGCCAAAAATGGATCCTGTGCCGATGCCGGAACTCACCTGCGAGAAAGTGGATGATACCTATGTGCTTCGCGATGGTGCGGCTGGTATCTTCCTGGCCGCGAGTCAGTTTCCAAAAAATCGTGAAACACGCGCTCCCACCATTCCGGAACTGTTACCACATCAAAACGAAATCGATCCCAAGTATCGATTTCTGATGCAGGCACCGCCACAAGACCCGGAAGGTCGACCGTCAGTGGTGAAATTCGCGCGCAAGACTAAAGAACATTACGTCACATCGGAAGAAGACGGTAAACCCACCGGTTGGCGCGCTGATTATATTGACGGAGAGTGGGTCGAGGAAAACAAACCCAAACAAAAGAAGAAAAAGAAAGCCAAAACCAAAAGCAAGAAAAAAGCAGCTAGTGGTTAAAC
>JBBDSF010000089.1:34492-39036 GCA_040905125.1 Pseudomonadales bacterium
ATGACGGGTGTTTCCGGGATGACGTGCTGTTTTCTGTCGTCTGTAGCGAAGCGTCCTGTAGGGGCGCCAGCCCCGTTCTCTTAATGCCGTATAACCCCGACCCCAATGCCTTCAATAACGAGCTCCTGGTGGCGCAAATCTATCTCGATGGGCGAGTAATCCCTGTTTTCCGGCATCAACAGGATCTGATATTTACTTCGGGTCTTCTTTAGACGTTTTACTGTGACGTCATCGTCGATTCGCGCAACAACCAGGTCCCCGTTCTCCGCTGTCCGGGTTTTATGAACGACCAACAGGTCGCCGTCGAGAATACCGGCCTCGATCATGGAGTCGCCCTGCACGGTGAGCAGAAAATCTGCGCGAGGGCGGAAGAAACCTGGCGGTATTTCGCAGTGATCTTCGACATGTTCCTGGGCGAGAATGGGGCTTCCCGCCGCCACACGTCCGACGATGGGCAGGCCCTCGGTGTCCGGTAACTTGATGCCCCGGGAGGTACCTGGAATCATCTCGATAGCGCCCTTGCGCGCCAGCGCTTTCAAATGTTCTTCAGCAGCATTGGCGCTTTTGAAACCGAGCTCTCTGGCAATATCCGCCCGGGTGGGTGGATAGCCGGTTTCTTCCAGGTAGCTCTTGACGAAATTTAATACTTGATCCTGTCTTGGCGTCAGTTTAATCATATTGTCGTCCGTTCTTTTAGTTTCAGTGCCTAATCACAGTAGAGCCAGGGGATGAGGTGCTATCCCTGGCCATCCACCATCTCCACCAGCTGCCCAGACAACAAAATCTGTCTGTTTATACAGTCATGTGATTATATACAGCGACGCGTGCAAGTTCAACAGTTCGATCAGGAATTTGCGCTGTCAGCGCAATTATGCTGTTCTTGACCGCATGGACCCGGTTATCCTTGCACTCGAATCCTTTGATCCAACGAGTTCGATTAGATGAAACAAGATTATTGGTCAGCCATGCTGACGTGGGTAAGCGATCCCGAGGTCATGCAGGTGTTTGGCATCGTGTTGGCCACGGGCATTATTCATTTCGTCGCAAGCCGGTTGGTTCATCGGCTGGAACGGCGCGCTGCCGGCACGAACACCACCTGGGATGATGCCCTGGTGGCGACGATAAAGCGTCCGCTGTCATTAATTATCTGGGTGCTTGGTATTTCCTTTGCGGCACAGGTAGCGGCATCGCAGATGGAAACAGGGTTCGGTGACATCATTGAACCGATGACGCACGTGGCTGTCGCCATTGTGGTCACGCTGTTCCTTATCCGTTTCATCAAGGAAGCCGAGAAGGGTATGGTGGCCAAGGGCGCCGACATGACCACTGCAAATGCCATCGCGCGGTTATTGCAAGTCTCGGTCGCGATCACGGCCCTGCTGACGGTTTTGCAGACTTTGGGGGTCAGCATCTCCGGCGTGCTGGCCTTCGGGGGCATCGGCGGTATCGCCATCGGTTTTGCGGCCAGGGATCTGCTCGCCAACTTCTTTGGCAGCGTGATGATCTATCTCGATCGTCCTTTCGTGCTGGGCGAGTGGATCAGAAGTCCGGACCGGGATATTGAGGGGACTGTGGAAAATATAGGCTGGCGTCTGACGCAGATCAGAACGTTCGATCAGCGACCGGTTTATGTGCCGAATGCCATATTTACCAACATTGCCGTCGAGAACCCTTCCCGCATGCATAACCGCCGCATCTACGAGACGATTGGTGTGCGTTATGACGATGCGGGCAAAGTCAGGGCGATTGTCGATGATGTCAGCGAGATGCTGAAAAACCATCCCGATATCGAACAAAATCGCACCTTAATGGTCAATTTCAACGCGTTTGCCGCTTCATCGCTGGATTTCTTCATTTACGCATTTACCAAAACCACCGTCTGGACCGAATATCATGGGGTGAAGCAAAATGTGTTGCTGGCTGTGCTGGATATCATCGACAGCCATGGTGCAGAGGTGGCATTCCCGACATCCACCATCCACATTTCACCTGCCGAGCCGGAGCCCGAATGACAGATTTGCCGCCCTCTCATTTGCTATACGATCGCAGCCACATCGATGAGGCTATGGACGATATGGTCGAGACGTTGAACGTAAGGTGTGGTAAAGGCGAGTGGGTGATTGTGTGTGTAATGAACGGAGGACTGATCTTTACATCTGAAATCATGTTGCGCCTTGGTTTTCCTGTCAGGCTGGAGTTTGTGCACGTATCAAGATACCGGGATACTACCGCTGGTGGCGAGCTGGAATGGCGTGTTGTACCAGAGACAGACCTTCGGGATAAACAAGTCCTGTTGCTGGACGATATTTTTGACGAGGGCGCCACGCTTGCCGCGATTGCAGATTATTGCCAGCGCCTGGGTGCCAGCGACGTTGTTACGGCAGTACTGGTGGAAAAGCTTCATGACCGCAAGGGAACCGACTTCAGACCGGATCTGGTTGGTGTGACCTGCCCTGACGCTTATGTGTTCGGGTTCGGTATGGATTATCATGGCCTTTGGCGCAATCTGCCCGAGATTCGTCAGCTCACCGGCCGGTAGAGCCCATAGCCGTTAACTGGTACGATTGCGCCTGAACGGCATCCGCTAATATCAATCAATTGAGGAATTTCGATGGCCAATTTACTGTTTTATGACAAGCCGGTCGCGCTCAACAAAGTGCAGCACAAGAATTTGAAAATTAAGCCTATGGCCAATGATTTCAGTTTTGCCAGGAACACCAATTCGGTGATCCTTGCAGGCGTCGAATTTACCGAAGCATCGAAAGAATATCCCATTGTATTCGCAAAGGCAGGTGACAATGTTGTTCCGGTTGCCCTGCTTGGACTGCGTAATAACAACAATTTGTTCATCAAAGAGGATGGGCACTGGGATGCTCGCTACGTTCCCGCCTTTGTTCGGCGTTATCCGTTTGTATTGGGTGAAACCGGTGAGCAAGGTCAGCGTGTCGTGTGTATCGATGAAGGTTTCCCGGGTCTCAATGAAAAAGATGGTGAGCCGCTCTTTGAAGACGGTGAACCCACACGCACCCTTAAGCAGGCCATGGAGTTCCTGGAGGAATACCAGCGACAGTACTTGCGTACCGAAACGTTCGTCAAAAGACTGCAAGATAACGATTTGTTAATGTCGCTTAACGCCAAAATAGATATGGTGGACGGTCAACAATATGGATTGTCGGGCCTGTTGGCTATTGACGAAAAGAAGCTGCTTGCTTTGCCCGATGATAAGGCGCTTGAACTCTTTAAGTCCGGGGAGCTGGCCTGGGTCTATTGTCACCTGGCGTCATTGGGTTGCATGGCGGCGATGGTAGACCGTGTTGCGAACGCGTCCCAACTGGAAGTCGACAAGCAGGCGAAAGAAGAGGCGGGCAAACCGGCTGCCAAAGCGAAAGAGACAGCGAAGAGCAAGAAGTAACGACAATGCTGGCAGTTATCGGCGGGACAGGCTTCGGCGAATTTGTGGGTCTTGAGTCACTGGAAGAACTCAACGTCGCGACGCCGTGGGGTCCTGCCCAGGTTGATCAAGGCACCTTCGAGGGCGAAAAGGTTCTTTTCCTTGCTCGCCACGGCAAGCCGGCCAAGTTTCCACCTCATGAAATCAATTACAGGGCAAATATTTTTGCCCTGGGCGAGTTAGGGGCAAGCGGGGTACTGGCCATTAACGCCGTGGGTGGCATCGCGCGGGAGCTGGAATTGCCGGAATTGGTGTTCCCGGACCAGATCATCGATTATACATGGGGTCGGCCCCACACTTTCTTTGACGAGCAAATACATCACATTGATTTTACCTTTCCCTTTGATGCCGGCTTGCGTGAGCAGTTGACTACAGCCGCTCACGCAGTCGACAGGCCCATTACGTTCAGAACCGAGGGGGTTTACGGATGTACCCAGGGTCCACGCCTGGAGACTGCAGCTGAAATCCGGCGTATGGCGCAAGATGGTTGTCATGTGGTTGGAATGACGGGCATGCCGGAGGCCACGCTTGCTCGGGAAATAGACGTTCCCTATGCGGGGATCAGTGTGGTGGTGAATAAGGCGGCGGGGCTGGACGGCCAGGTGGTGGATCTCGGCGGTATAGAGCAGGTGCTTGATCAGGGCATGCAATGGGTGCGCGACATCCTGGCCCGGTTAGTTAAACTCCCTTGATCAATTAACCTCACCGTCATCCCAGCCGGGGTGACGTTCTTGATCCGCCCGGTCATCCCGGAAACCGCGAAGCGGTTATCCGGGACCCATGGCCGTACCCACATGAACCCCGGCTCTCCGGCCAGGGTGACGTTCTTGATCCCGTCATCCCGGAATCCCGCGGCAGCGGGATATCCGGGATCCAGCCCCGTGAGCATGCTCTCACCACCGAGGTCCTTTGAGATTGCAATCGCCGCGACAACGCAATCAGTTAAAGATTAAGGTCGCTTGCCGGGTCTGATCAGCTTTCCACAGGGTCGACCTTCTACCTAAGATCCTGCCGGGAGTGCGGCGCTCTTTATAACCCCTGATCGCTGTCGTGTCCGGCACGTCTTTCCTGCACCGCTCAAGCCCATCCCTGG
>JBBDSF010000090.1:0-1190 GCA_040905125.1 Pseudomonadales bacterium
AGTGCGTATTCCGGCGAAGATGAACAGTGATTCCGGTCGAACGTGAACACCTGATTTCCGAACGCATCACCGAAGGGTCTTTTTATCCGATGTGTTCATCTTGAGTCAAATCGGCCATGCGCTTGCGCATGGATTCACCCTTGAGATTGAGGCGATGAGCATTGTGCATGAGCCGGTCCAGGATGGCGTCGGCAAGGGTGTTGTCACCGATAGTGGCGTACCACTGATCGGTTGGTAGCTGACTGAGGATCATGGTGGCGGTGTCGCCATGGCGGTCGTCCATGATTTCCATGAAGTCGTTGCGCTGGGGTTGAGTCAGGGCTTCGAGCCCCCAGTCGTCGATGATGAGCAGCCGGATCCTGGCCAGCGCCTTGAGTTCTTTGTGATAGCTGCCGTCGGCCTTGGCCTGCGTTAGCATGAGCCAGAGTCGGGAGACACGGAAGTAGCGCACGCTGTAACCTTTGAGGCACGCCTGGTGACCGAGCGCACAGGCAAGGTAAGTCTTGCCGCTGCCGCAGGGACCGGTAATCAACAGGTTCTGGCCGCGCTCGATCCACTCGCTTTTCGCGAGCTGGGCGATCTGTGAGCGGCTCATGTTACGTTTGTGCTGGTAGTCGATGTTCTGCACTGTGGCACGCAGCTTGAACTGCGCCTGGCGCACGAGACGCGCCTGCTTGCGCTGTTCCCGACTCAAGTGCTCGTGTTCGATGAGCAGTTCGAGTCGCTCGAGGAAGGACAGTGCCTCGTAGGTACCGGGTTGTTCCATCTGGGTCTGCAAGGCGTCGGCCATGGCGCCGAGCTTCAATTGGCGCAGTTGGGCGAAGGTTTGTGGTTGACTCATGAGCTACTCTCCTTGGGTTGGTTAATGGTAGTGATGGGGACCACGGATATTGTCGTGGTCCTGGGGAAGTGCACTATCGACGTCGGGGCCGAGCTGTTCAGGCAGTTGATCGCGGTTGGATGTGAGAATCGATTTGATCTGTTTAAGTCGCGACATAGCATTCTGGTTAGCGATACGACATGCGGCATCGAGTCGTTGCGCCGGATATTGTCGAGAGAGATTCAAGAGTCCCAGACATAGCCGGTAAGCCTGTTCGGGATGCTCGCATTCAGCCATTCGGTCGCGCACCCAAACGAGCACGTTAGGACCGATATCCTGCGCCCATTGTTTGAGTCGATCCGGTGTCCAG
>JBBDSF010000091.1:0-7004 GCA_040905125.1 Pseudomonadales bacterium
ACGCTGGATCCCGGATCAAGTCCGGGATGACGGCCGGATATCCCGCTGCCGCGGGTTTCCGGGATGACCGGGCGGAGAACCGGGGTCCGGGATGGCGGCGGTAGGTGATCAGGCGCGCTGAACTGCCGGCAGGACTGTATTGAAAACTTACCGGTCGGTGCCGGGCAGGGTCGGTTCATAGGTGAATTCAGTCACCTTGACGATCAGCCCAAAAAACGGATGATCGATAAAGTGCACGTTGTTTGAACGCATGCGCCGTGACTGTACCAGCGGATGCATATGAATCGGCGCCCGGGTACCGCGCTGCTCCGCCCAGGCCACCAGTTGCGGAAATCGACTCCTGATCTCTGGGTCGAGATTGGCCAATTCCGGATCTTCTCTGCGCCCAAATTGACGCGAGTCCCGCCGGGGCGAGAACTCCGTGAACCACAGATCCGTCGCCAGATGCAGGAATCTGGAACGGGTTACTGTCAAAGTGCCGTCAAGTTCATAGATGCCGTCATAACGTTCGCCCGCTTGCAACAAAACCGGGTACTTCGTTTCATTCAGCGGCTGACGCCAGGCTATATGTTTCAACACACGGTAATTGGACGAGCGTCTCAGGCTGCCTGCGACTCCAGCCAGCTCAAAGTCACTGTTGGAAATTTCCCGGAATGCCTCGGGTGCATCGTTCCGGAATAGATTGTCCGGTATAACGGGTGCCACGGATCGCTCTTTATTGTCGGCATCTTTCTGTCTGGATGCCGGATTGGTCATGTCCGCGAGCACAGGGTCGCGACTGAATCGACTTCTGTCCTCGAACATGAAATCGGCCTCGCGTTCGCGGCCCTGATCTTCGCGGCCGGACCAAAGCTTTTCGTAGGCCAGAAGATCGTCTACCTGGCTCAATGTCGAGGGCCTGATATCTTCGTCCCGGCGCGGTGCAATTTCGACCATGCTGTCCGGGTAGGCCGGCTCTGCCAGGGGCCACATTTCATCGCTGACCGGCGATGAGCGGTGAGCGAATGCGATGACCTCAATCTGATACCAACCGTCATAATAATCCTCGTGCCAGAGGATTTCCTCCGTTTCCTCCGGCTTGACGGATTCCGTCGCTTCCGCCGACAAACTGCCCATTGACCACATAATAAAAATGCAGAATAAGGCCGAACATTTAACCACTTTCACCATTGACACCACATCTCTATCCAATACCCATCGGCCCAAATCGCTAACCTCGTAACTCGCAACTCACAACTCGCAGCTAGAAGCCAGGAAACCTCTGATCAGGTCATTCCCGCGAAAGCTTGTCCCCGACTCCGACCGGGGGCGGGAGTCTGATAGCTCAATGACTTAGCAGATTCCCGCTTTCGCGGGAATGACCTGATTAGAGGTTTCCTGGAAGCTCGCAGCTCGCAGCTCGCAGCTCGTAGCTCGTAGCTCGTAGCTAGAAGCTAGCTGCTAGCTCGCCACCGCCTGTT
The DNA here is from genome assembly GCA_040905125.1 of Pseudomonadales bacterium. Lineage (GTDB taxonomy): Bacteria > Pseudomonadota > Gammaproteobacteria > Pseudomonadales > Azotimanducaceae > JBBDSF01. The sequence continues at coordinate 1,461 of JBBDSF010000091.1, forward strand.
CCTCCCTCGCGCTCAGATGCTGCAGCAGCTGCTCCACTTTCTGAAACCGCGTGTCGGTCTTCTCCATCGCGTCTTCGAAGGATAATTGATTAGCGGAGACAAGACGATAGTGTTGCGGGTCCGATTGGACGAGCTGCACGATGATTGCCGCGTCAATGGGCGTGTCCTGATCGAATTCGAGTCTGCCGCGGTCCGGTCCGACATCGATCTTCTTGATGCCCAGGGCCTCGGCTTTCAGTTTGAGGCGGGTCAGCCGGAACAGGGTCTTTGTGGTCTCGGGTAACATACCGAATCGGTCGATCATTTCGACCTGGAGTTCCCGGAGCTGTTCGTCCGTTTCGGCGTTCGAGATGCGTTTATAAAGAACCAGCCGGTGATGGACGTCCGGGAGATAGTCTTCCGGAATCAGTGCCGGCAGTCGCAGATTGACCTCGGTACCTTCCTTCAGGGGCCGGTCGAGGTTCGGCGTTTTGCCGTCCTTGATACCTTTAACGGCCTGGTCGAGCATTTTCATATAAAGGGTATAGCCCACTGTCTGAATATGGCCGGACTGCTCATCACCCAGCAGCTCGCCGGCGCCGCGAATCTCCAGGTCGTGGGTGGCGAGAATAAAGCCCGCACCCAGGTCTTCGGCATCGCTGATGGCTTCCAGCCGTTTCACGGCATCAGGCGTCATGGCTTTGGGATGCGGGGTCAGCAGGTAGGCATAAGCCTGATGGTGCGAGCGGCCGACCCGGCCACGAAGCTGATGAATCTGCGCCAGCCCGAATTTGTCGGCCCGGTCCATAATGATGGTGTTGGCGTTGGGTACGTCGATGCCGGTTTCGATAATCGTTGAACAGACGAGCACATTGGTTCGCTTGTGATAGAAGTCCGACATGACGCGTTCCAGGTCACGTTCCCGCATTTGTCCATGACCGACCGCGATGCGTGCTTCGGGTACCAGCCCGGCGATCTTTTGCGCAGTGTTCTCAATCGTCTTGACTTCATTGTGCAGATAATAAACCTGGCCGCCCCGCGTGAGTTCCCGCTGTATGGCTTCCTTGATCATGCCGTCGTTGCGCTGGCGTACGAATGTTTTGATGGATAACCGTTTCGCGGGCGGTGTCGCGATCACCGTCAGGTCGCGCATGCCGGACATGGCCATATTGAGTGTGCGCGGAATGGGTGTTGCCGTCAGAGTCAGAATGTCCACCTCGGCGCGCAGGGATTTCAGCTTCTCTTTTTGCCGGACACCAAACCGGTGTTCCTCATCGATAATGAGCAAGCCCAGGTTCTTGAAGTTGAGACCACTCTGAATCAGCGTGTGTGTGCCAATGACAATGTCGAGGGCCCCGCTGGTCATCCTGGATTTGACTTCGTTCTGTTCCTTGCGGCTTTTGAATCTGGAGATGACGTCAATGGTGACGGGCCAGTCGGCAAAGCGATCCGTGAACGTCTCCGCATGTTGCTGGGCCAGCAGGGTCGTTGGTACCAGAATCGCCACCTGCTTGCCTGCCTGTACGGCCAGGAACGCTGCCCTCATGGCGACTTCAGTCTTGCCAAAACCCACATCGCCGCAGATGAGCCGGTCCATGGCCTTTTCCTGCTGCATGTCGTCAATGACGTTTTCGATGGCGGTTTGCTGGTCGGGCGTCTCTTCGAATGGAAATTCCGCGGCAAATTTAACGTAGGCTTCATCCGGTGGCGGATAAGCGAAACCTTTTTTCGCTTTTCGTCTGGAATAGATATTGAGTAGCTCGGCCGCGACATCATTAACTTGTTCGGCCGCCTTGCGTTTGGCTTTTTGCCAGGTCTCCCCACCGAGTTTGTGAAGGGGCGCGAGTGACTCTTCGGTACCCGAAAACCGGGAGATGAGATGTAACGAGGAAACCGGTACGTAAAGTTTGGACTCATCCTGATAGCCGAGACACAGAAACTCTGTTTGCTGATCGTTGATGGTGAGTGTTTCCAGGCCAAGATAGCGGCCCACGCCATGATCGATATGAACCACCGGTGAGCCAACTTGCAGCTCGGTCAGACTTTTGATAACCAGTTCGGCGGCGTTGTCTTTTTGTTTATCCCGTCTGCGCTGTTGCAGGACGCGGTCACCGAAGAGTTGCTGCTCCGATATAACGGCGATTTTCGCGTCCGGCAGGACCAGGCCGCGCTGAAGGTCAGAGACTGCCAGTTGAAGGCTGTCATCATTGTCGAGAAATTCGGCCCAGTTCGATGTGATTGTCGCCGGCAGCTCGTTTTTGCGCAGCAACTCGTCGACGACCTCGCGCCGTCCGTTGGATTCGGCGACGATGAGTACCTTTGAGTCATTTTCGTTGACGAACGATTCGAGTTTCTCCAGCGGTTTGCCACTGCGCTCGTTGATGGCGACGTCGGGCAGGGGGGCAAACGGGAACAGCGTGCCTTTGCCGGTATCGCCGGTGCGCAAATCGACCCGCGGATATTGCTTGCAGCGCGCGAACAGATCGTCCGGCGGCATCAGAATGTCGTCGGGCGCTACGATGGGGCGTCGTAGGTCGTAACGAAGATTTTCATAGCGGTCCAGGGCCTGTTGCCAATGATGATGCAAGGAGGCCTCGATGTCCGTGGTGAACAGCAACGTGTCTTCGGGCAAATAGTCGAACAGCGTTTCAGTCTCATCGAAGAACAGGGGCAGATAATATTCGATACCGGCCGGCGAAAGACCGTCCGAGACATCCTGGTAGACCGGGCACTCGCGTGGATCCGAATGAAAGCGTTGATGCCACCGGTCCTGGAACTTGTTGATGACCGGGCCGGTCAGGGGAAATTCCCGGGCAGGTAGCAGGCGAACCCGGGAGACTTTTTCGATGGATAGCTGTGTCTCGGGGTCGAAGGTTCGCAGGGATTCGATTTCGTTGTCGAACAAGTCGATTCGATAGGGCAGGTCCGATCCCATGGGGAAGATATCCATGATCGCCCCACGAACGGCGAACTCGCCATGTTCATAGACGTTGTCTACGCACCGGTAGGCGGATTCTCCAAGTTTGTGCCGCATGACATCGATATCGAAGTTCTGGCCCACGTCCAGCATGAGACTGCTGCCCAGCGTAAACTCTCGCGGCGCCAGGCGGTGCATGAGCGTATAGGCAGGCACGATCAATGTTCCGGTCCTGAGTTCAGGTAACCGGTTCAGAATAGCGAGGCGGTCGGAAATGATGTCCTGGTGCGGTGAGAAGGTGTCGTAGATCAAGGTTTCCCAATCAGGAAACAGCGATACATCGGCTTTATCGCCGAGAAAGAATCGAAGTTCCTGATACAGGGCCTCGGCGCTTTGTGTGTCCTCGGCGACGATCAGGCAGAATCGACCGGTCTTCTCCATGGCGGCCGCGATGGCGAGCGCCATGGCGCTGCCTGGTAAGTTGCGCCAGTGTTGCCTGTCACCGGGTTTGGCCGGTAAATTTGGGTCATTGATCGAGATCAGGGACATTGAACCTTAATTTTTGTCTAATAGTCTTCGTCTGGCGTTCACGACCGTATCAGTCACGGATAGATGGTCGGCAAGAAGGTTACGAAGGTTACTCTCTCATGTTGAGAAAACAAGGCCCGCCTTTGGTTCAACCCGCTGCGGGGGCACCGGATCTTGAAGGGGCCCTTAACGCGGGCAAGAATTCATTGCGTTGTATTCCGCTAAACTCGATAATGCAGCTCAGAAATGATCTGACTGGTTCATGCTGTCCAAATCCACTAAAATTCCCTGTAAAATACGTACTGTATTCACACTATTGTCTTGAATGTTGTCCCAACCATCTTTGTTTCAACCATTATAGGAGTCCGATGTGGCGCGACCTGGTCTTGACGGTGTATTCGCCGACTGGAAAGAGCGAGAAGCATTAGCTGAAGCGATGATCCCGATTATCGGGGGCTTGTATCGTCGGAATGTGGTGATTTATATCCATGGAATCCCGCTTTATAACCAGTCAGTGATCGACCTTATGAAGGCCCATCGTTTTGTTCGTCAGATCGAACACAACGAAATGTCGGAATTCGAGACACATCCCATTGTTGAAATTCTGAGCAGCCTGGATCTCGGGCCGGCTCATATTGACATTGGCAAGTTGACATCCAACTACATGCGCGACGATGAAGGCCTTTCCATGGAGGCCTATGTTAAACGGGAGTGCCGGGATATCATCGGGCGTCACGATACCGTGACCCATGATCCGATGGATGTGGTCGTCTATGGCTTCGGCCGGATCGGTCGCCTGGCGATGCGTTTGCTGGTCGAAAAAGCCGGTGGCGGTCAGAATCTGGTGCCAAAGGCGGTTGTACTCAGACCCCCCAAGGACGCCGTCAAGGATCTCAACAAGCGCGCAAGTTTGCTTCGCCGGGACTCGATTCACGGCAGCTTCCAGGGCACCATCAGGGTCGATGAGGAAAATCACGTCCTGATCTGTAATGGCAATGTGGTTCGTTTTATTTATGCCACCGATCCATCATCTATCGACTACACCCAGTACGGCATTAACGATGCGCTGATTATCGACAGCACCGGCGTCTGGCGTGATCGGGAAGGCCTCGAGCAACATCTGAAGGCAAAGGGTGCCTCCAAGGTGTTACTGACTACGTCGGGTAAAGGAGACATCAAAAATATAGTCTCGGGTGTCAATTCTTCCTTTATCGAGGCGGACGACGCGGTCATTGCCGCGGGTTCCTGCACCACGAATGCCATCGTGCCGACGCTCAAATGCATGAACGATCAATTCGGTATCGCTCATGGTCACATGGAGACCGTACACGCTTATACCGACGATCAAAATTTGCACGATAATACACACTCGAAAGAACGTCGTGGCCGCAGCGCGCCACTGAACATGGTGTTAACAGAAACCAACGCGACCGAATCCATAGGCAAACTGTTACCGGAACTTGCGGGGAAATTGACCGGTAACTCCATCCGTGTTCCCGTGCCGAACGTGTCAATGGCCATTTTGAATCTGACCCTGGAAAGGGAAACGACCCGCGACGAAGTCAACGAATACCTGCGGGACATCTCCCTTAATTCGGCGATGCAACGCCAGGTGGGATATACAGTCTCAAGCGAGGTCGTCTCCACCGACTTTATCGGTGATCGGCACGCCGGCATCGTGGATTCGCACGCGACCATTGTCGACGGCAAACAGGTGGTATTGTATGTCTGGTATGACAATGAGTTCGGCTATAGCTGCCAGGTCGTACGAGTTGGCCAGAAGATGGCCGGCATCAAGTACCCGATCATACCCATGCAGCCGTCAAGCGAACCCACTGAAGCAATAGGCGAAACAATCAAGGCCGCCGTGATCAACTGACCGTCTTCTCAATAGAGACATCCAAACACGGTCGCAACAACACGATCACGCCAGGACCACGATTGAGATTCGATCACCCGAAGACGGTCATCCCGGAAATTGCGGAGCAATTATCCGGGATCCACCTCCGAGAAACTACGGTGCCCCGTCATCCCGGAAGGTGCCCCGTCATCCCGGAAATTGCGCAGCAATTATCCGGGATCCACCTCCGAGAAACTTCAGATCCCGGATATTCCGCTAC
>JBBDSF010000092.1:0-1173 GCA_040905125.1 Pseudomonadales bacterium
GGCAAAAGAACAGGCATCGTCATCTGCGAGGATCTTTGGAACGACAAGGGTTCCGATGACTACAACTATGCCGATAATCCGATGGAGCAATACCGCAATGCCGGTGTGGATGTCCTGTTGTCGTTGAACAGTTCGCCCTGGATACACGGTAAGGATTGGCAGCGGTTAAAAACCATCGGTCCCGGAACCGAACCGGATCTTACGGTCATCTACGTTAACCAGCGCGGCGGCCAGGACGAACTGGTGTTCGATGGGCAAAGTTTCGTCATGCGTGGCGGCAACCTGATTCATCGGGCAACCGGTGTCTATGAGGACAGTTTCGATGTTGTCGATATTGACGCTGAGCCGACGCTGCGCGACGTATACGAGTCCGGAAACGCACCAGAGATCCGGCGCACTGGCGCGCAGCTTTACGATTTACTGGTTCTATGTCTGCGCGACTATGTTCATAAATCCGGATTCGAGCATCTGGTGTTGGCTTCCAGTGGTGGTGTGGACAGTGCTGTGGTGTGTAAGCTGGCGTGCGATGCAGTTGGGCCTGGCAACGTTCACGCGATCAGAATGCCCTCTATCTTTAGCAGTGACCATTCCGAAACAGATTCGAAGGCATTGCATGCCAATTTGGGCTGTTGGGACTATGAGGTACCGATTGATCATGAATCCACGGTAGGAATGTTGAGAGAAAAGTATGGCCGATATGCAGGAGACAGCGCCAATTTAGCTGCTGCCAAATTAGCGGGTAACGAATACAACACGATTGCCGATGAAAATATACAGGCGCGCTTGCGTGATGTGTTCGTCATGCACTTCAGTAACGCGTTCGGTGCGATGGCGTTGTCGACAGGCAATAAAACCGAGTCCGCGTGCGGCTATTACACACATTTCGACATGAATTTCGGTTTTGCCCCCATCAAGGACTTGTACAAGTTCCAGGTGGCAGACATTGCCCGGGCCTGTATGGAAATTCCCGAACATATCTGGCAAAAACCACCGAGTGCCGAGCTCGCCGAAGGTCAGACTGACGAGGCGAGTTTGTTGCCTTATGCGGTGCTTGACCCGATCGTCAGGGCGTATGTAGAAGAGTATATCAGTACGTTTGACCGATTCGCGCAGTGGGTATCAAAGGCACTCAGTGGAACTGAAAAGATCACTTCCGACCCGGAATTTCTTGCC
>JBBDSF010000092.1:1273-5454 GCA_040905125.1 Pseudomonadales bacterium
CGCGTCATGGGTGCGATATGGTGGTCTTGAGTAAGATGGATACATGGCAACGGTTGCCGGAGGGCTTCGTATATGGTGGATCAAAATAAATTAAAGGATGAGCTGGTAACCCTGAGAGAAGAGTTACTGGGACGCCTTGGCCGTACACATCAGCATATTCACCATAAAGAAGGGCGTGTCAGCGCCAATTTCTCTGAGCAATCCGTGGAGATGGAAAGTGAGCAGCTGGTCCACCTCCTCGACGAGGAAGGTCGCCATGAGCTCCGTTTAATCGATCGTGCACTGGCACGCCTGGAGGAGGGAACCTACGGCGAATGTGTTCAGTGCGGAGAGCCTGTGGGGGATGGCAGATTGGAGGCCATTCCCTATGCGGAGTTGTGTATTGCATGTGCCAGTGCAGGGGAGGAGTGAAATGTTGAACTTAAAAAAGGCCCTGGTGGTCATTGATCCCGACTCGGAACAGCAACCGGCACTGGACAAGATTTTAGTGCTGGAGAAATATATCGATCTTGAAATCAAATTGATTGCCTGCGATTACACGCAATATCTGGTCGAGGGCTACTATTTTGACGCGATAGACCTGCCCAGATTGCGTAAAGAATATCTGCAAGAACGTCAGGAGGCGTTAGAGTCCATGGCCGCAGGATTGCGGGAGCAGGGGCTTACTGTGGAGACTGCGGCATTTTGGGCTCACCCGGGCTATGAAACGATTGTCAGGGAGGCTGTTGATTATGGGGCGGACCTGGTTGTCCAGCATACACGGCGCCATGCGGCAATCTCCAGAATGTTTTTGAGTAATGACGACTGGCAGTTGGTCAGGTGTTGTCCGGTTCCACTGTTATTGGTCAAGGAGAAACCCTGGGCGGATGTGCCGGTGATTCTGTCAGCCGTGGATCCCAAGCATGCAAGGCACAAGCCCATCGGGCTTGATCACAAGATTCTGAACGTTGCCACTGAAATTGAAGGTCTGGTGAAGGGGGAGCTGCACGTATTGCATTCCTACAACCAGATTCCTTTATCGGGAACCTATCCCCGGCAGGCAAGAGAAGAGCATGAGAACGCATTTGCCACGCTTATGGCAGATTTTAACGTTCCCGAAGAAAGGCAGCACCTGATGGAGGAAGCGCCCGAATTCAGTTTGAAAAAACTGGAAGAGAAGCTGGACGCCAATCTTGTCATTATGGGTGCGATATCGAGAAATGTACTGTCAGAAGTTTTTATCGGTAATACCACCGAAAAGGTGCTTGATTACCTGGAAAGCGATGTATTGGTTATTAAACCCGATGGCTTCGAAACACCGGTGAAACTTGAATAGGTAGAAAGGGAAGGAGATACGTTGGACTTCAAGGATTATTACAAAATTATGGGAGTAGAGCCCGACGCCAGCGCGGAGGAGATTAAACGGGCCTATAAAAAGCTGGCACGAAAGTATCATCCGGATGTGAGCGACGAGTCCGATGCCCAGAATAAGTTTCAGGAAATTGGAGAAGCTTACGACATCCTGAAGGACCCCGAGAAGCGGGCTGAATACGATCAGCTGAGGACCTATGTGAATCAGGGCGGCGCTCAGCGCAGAACCGCCGATGGTGGCCAAACGTTCACCTTTGAGCAAGGGGATTTCGCCGGTACCGACTTTGAAGACCTGTTGAAGTCTGTATTCGGCGAGCGTGAAGATTTTGATATGGGTGGTAGCCGTCAGGGTTTCGGGTTTGGCCAGCGACGGCAGCGTCAGCAGCAGGGCAATGATATCCATCATGCGCTGACGGTTACTATGGAGGAAGCCTACCATGGCGGAAGCCGGCAGGTATCCCTGGCTATGCCCGATGGTGACACTCGCAAGATTAACGTCAAAATTCCGAAAGGTATCACTGATGGCAAGGAACTGCGCCTTAAAGGTCAGGGGCAACCCGGTTCGGCTCCTGGCCTGGAAGGTGATCTGTATCTGGAGATAAGAATCGCATCTCACCCGGTGTTCGAATTGGAAGGCAAGAACGTCACGCTGGTATTGCCGGTGACACCCTGGGAAGCCGCCCTTGGTGCGGAAGTGGAAATTCCTACGCTGGGCGGAAATGTCAGCATGAAAATTCCTGCAAACAGTTCGAGCGGCAATCGATTACGACTCAAAGGACGTGGTTTGCCAGGCGACCCGCCGGGCGATCAGTTTGCAATTCTCAGCATCGTTAATCCCGAGGTTGAAAGTGAGGAAGAGCGGACTCTCTTTGAGCAGTTGCGGGATAAATTCCAGTTTGATCCGAGAGCGAAGCTTAAAGGTGCGCAGCATGGATAGGTCGTCCGAGTATATAGATGAAGATGTGATATATACCGTTAAAGAGTTATGTACGGCATGCAGGATTGAGAAAAGTTATGTGGTGGAGCTTGTCTCACACGGTATTATCGAACCGCGAGACGATAACAGGAATGTCTGGCGATTCGATGCGGTTGAAGCTGCCAGGACACGTCGTGCTTACAGGCTGCATCGCGATCTTGATCTCAATCTTGAAGGTGTAGCACTTGCCCTGGAATTGATGGACCGAAACAGAAAGCTGAATGAAAGAGTTCGTTTCCTCGAGCAGCTTATTCAGCGACTGGAGCAACAATAAATTATTTCTAAACTAAAGGAACAATTATGTCTATGTACAACCGAATTTTAATGGCGCTGGATTTCCACAGCGATAACAAAGAGATTATCGAGAAAGGCTCGTCGCTTGCCAGGGCCAATAAAGCGGATCTTTATCTGGTTCATGTTAATGAGCCACTGACTGTTGCCTACGCTGGTAACGGCATGGCCTGGAGTGATCAGATCGTTTCTCTCGAAGCGAGCATTCGCGAAGAGTCCGAGAAAAAAATGAAAGACCTGGCTGGCCAGTTAAAAGTGAAAGAGGATCGTTGTTTTATCAGGGAAGGCAGACCTTCGAGTGAGATACATCAGCTGGCCGAGGAAAACGATATTGACGTGATTGTCATCGGTACACACGGCCAATCCGGTTTTAAACTGTTGTTGGGATCCACGGCAAACAGCGTTCTGCACGGGGCGCCCTGTGATGTGCTGGCGGTACGTATAGGGGATAACGACTGACGATCGCTGTGCGTGATTGCCGCATTAAACTCGGCAATATTTCCTGGAAGGAGTATCGGCTTAATAGATAAGGGGGGCCAGTATACCCATTGGGTGATGATACCAGGCGACTGAGACGATGAATCCAAAGGTCACAATTGCCGCTACAAAAGCCATACCACGTATAGCAGGAGTTTTACCTCTTTTTAGCGCAATAGTGCCGAGGACAATGTAGGCGATCAAAGCCAGTAATTTTACCGTAAGCCAGCCGTGCACCAGGGGGTACTGACTCAGGATAACTGTCAGTACGATGGCAGAGCCGAGTAAAACAGTGTCGATGACGTGCGGCAGGATTTTGACGACCTTGAGGTTGAGTAATTCACTGGCACGCAGCATCCAGAAGCCTCGAACGAGGAAAAAGGTTATCGACAGTGCGACGCAAATTACATGCGTGTACCAGGCGAGTAGATAGCTATTCATCGGCGCACAAATACAAAAGACAATCCCTTTGCGCAATATAGGGATCCGTTGTCGCCATAAAAAGGGTTAAGGGCCGGGTGGTGACAAGAAAGCCGTTATCTTCAGCAAAAAATTCATGGACGATATTATCCCCCTCCGGAGTCATCACCAGCAGGCCCTTCATACCGTTCGCGCCAAGCCATCCCAGACTTGTCTTTGCAGGTACTGAAGAGAAATTGAGCTGGTCAATTGTGTTGAACAACGTAATGTCGGCATCATCTTGAACGGAACTCGAATAGTGTACGTGATAGCCGGGTTCAATTTCCAGCCGTAAAGGATGACGTAGTAGTTGCAGGGGTAATGGATCCACGTCAAACAAGTCTTTTTGCCTGGCAAAGGTCTCCAGCGTTTCTCGTGCCAGCATATCTGCGCGGTGTTCCATAAAGCCGCCGAATTCGACGGTGATGGTCGGGCATATAGCAGGACCGGGTTCAATTAACGCGCCCAATTTTCGATTAACGATGACCAGTTTGCGGGTAAACAGGCAAGTGATTTGGCGAACGGGAATGGTATCCACTGTCGCAACCGCAAAGGGTTCGCTATGCGCGGATGTGTTGTGGCCGTCTATGATCGCCTCAGGTGCAAAATCCCTTAACGTCTCCAGTAT
>JBBDSF010000092.1:5554-6997 GCA_040905125.1 Pseudomonadales bacterium
TCATCTGAATCAATCTTCCTTATGGCGGTTGGTAGCGGCTTTTGGGTTATTATAGACCACATGACGATTCAAATCGGGGGTGGACACCATGAGTTTACCTGAGCCTTCGCTAACCATTGGCGTGGAGGAAGAGTATCTGCTTGTTGACAGGGAGACGCGAGACCTGGTCAATGATCCGCCTCCTGCCTTGATGAGCGAATGTGAGCGATTGTGCGGGGAGCAGGTAACCCCGGAGCTGATGCGTTCACAAATTGAAGTCGGCACCGAAGTCAGCCGGGATATTCACGGCGCGGAAAGCGAGGTCAAGAGACTGCGAAATATCGTTGCCGAGGTCAGCTACAAGTTCGGTTACGCACCCATTGCAGTATCGACCCACCCATTCGCCAAATGGCTGGAACAAAAGCAAACCGAAAAGGATCGTTACAATGCGCTCACGCGAGAGATGCAGGCGGCCGCGCGGAGGCTTCTGATTTGTGGCATGCATGTACACGTTGGCATTGAAAACGACGAGCTGCGAATCGATCTGATGAATCAGTTGTCATATTTCCTGCCCCACTTACTGGCGCTGTCTACTTCCTCTCCGTTCTGGGAAGGGGAAAATACCGGCCTCAAATCGTACAGATTGACAGTGTTCGATGCCTTGCCGCGCACTGGCTTGCCGGAGCAATTCGATAGTTTTGCCGAGTATGAACGCCATGTGTCCATATTGATTAACGCGGGCTTGATAGATGATGCCAGCAAGATCTGGTGGGACCTGCGTCCCAGCGCACGCTACCCGACGCTGGAAACCCGTATTATGGATATTTGCACCAGCGTGGATCATGCAATGAGCATGGCATCCCTGACGGTGTGTCTGGTACGTATGCTGTATCGCCTGAGACGTAATAACCAGCGCTGGCGCGTCTACGCGCGCATGTTGATCAACGAAAACCGGTGGCGCGCCATGCGATACTCCTTCGATGAAGGATTAATTGACCTTGCCAGAGGCGAACTGGTTTCCTATGACCTGTTGTTGGAAGAGCTGATCGAGTTTGTGAAAGAGGATGCGGCTGTGCTGGGTTGTGAGAAAGAGATTTATCATCTACGGGACGTGCTTAATCGGGGTACAAGTGCCCATCAGCAACTTCACATTTATGGCCAGTCTCTGGCGGATGGCAAGACACCGCCGGATGCCTTGAAGGATGTGGTGGACTGGCTGATTGAAGAAACGGTCAGAGGCATATAAAACTGGTGTCATGTCCCTTGCAGGATTTGCTACTGGAAAGTCGGAGGAAAAATGGCAGGTAAGAACATACTTTACGCACAATCTGGCGGCGTCACCGCCGTTATTAATTCGACTGCACGCGGCGTCATCGAAACGGCGAGGGCTGACAGAACATTTGGAAAAGTGTTTGCGGGCCGCAACGGTATCATTGGCGCACTGCGCGAAGAGCTTATCGATAC
>JBBDSF010000093.1:0-1182 GCA_040905125.1 Pseudomonadales bacterium
GCGGACGCCGTGGGCAAGTCCCGTGTCACTGTCACGAACCTGATGCGCCTGATGGCACTGAATATCGATGTGCGGCGCATGCTCGAGGGCGGCGACCTGGAGATGGGCCATGCCCGCGCACTCCTGTCCCTGCCCCACGAGGAGCAGGCCCGGACCGCGCGTACAGTCGCCAGTCGCGGCCTGTCCGTTCGCCAGACCGAGGCGCTGGTCCGCCGTCTCACCTCCGAGTCCCGCAACGAGGGCAATCCGGCCCCGCGGATCGATCCCGACATCAAGAACCTGGAAGAGGATCTCGCGGGCAAGCTCGGCGCCAAAGTCCTGATCCAGCACACCGCCAAGGGCAGGGGCAAAGTGGTGGTCAAATACAACAGCCTCGACGAATTAGACGGCATTTTGTCGCACATCAAGTGATAATCGCGCGTAGTTGATTGCCTCAGTCAATGCCCCTATAATGCGCCGCTTTGAGTACTTGCGTACTCAAAAGCCGAATTGCTGGGCTGTGAGTGACGGAGAGGCACGGTCCAGGCAGGCGAATCCGAAACGGAGCTAGCGTGACTACCATCAAGGCTCCCTCCACTATCAGCATCATCGCTGGTCAGTTTGGCGCAATGGTCGTACTGGCCCTTGCTGGATTCGGGTTCTCGGGCGCGGTAACTGCCTTGTCCCTGGGTCTTGGTGGATTGATCTGCTGGATAGCGAATACCGTGTTTACCGTGAAGGCATTCCGCTACCGGGGCGCCTCTGCCACGCAAAAAATAGTCAGGGAATTCGCTTCGGGAGAAGCCTACAAGATTCTCCTGAGTGCAGCAGGCTTCGCGCTTGCTTTCATCTATGTGCCCGCAGCAGCGCCACTTATGGTCTTTCTCGGGTACATCGGTGTCTACCTGGTGGGCCTGGGTATTACGCTGTATGTAGTCAGCGCCTATAGTCAGTCTGCCAGTACGTGATTAATGGTGTCAGTTGACAATTAATTACTTTGCAATCAAAGAGGTCAGGACGACCTGTTTGATTGCAAAGTAATTAAGAGAAGAGGAAGCAGGTTCAAAATGGCTGCAGCTGAAGGCGTGGAAACTCCCCAAACCGCGACGGAGTACGTTTCCCACCACCTCACAAACCTGACATTCGGTAATCTGGATGGACAGTGGGGATTCGCCCATTCTCCCGAGGAAGTGGTGGAGATGG
>JBBDSF010000094.1:0-1179 GCA_040905125.1 Pseudomonadales bacterium
TAGGGAACCTCTGAACTATCGACTTTGAGTCTGTATTTCTGGGCAGTTTCCGCATCGGAGTCAAAGAATATTCAATTTTTGTCGCGTTTTCTCCGGTTTTGTACCGGAATCTTCATGTTCTCGCTGATTTCGGGCGCACCTCTCCCGTCAATCAACCATCACACAACTCGTAGCTGTCCCCGAGCAACAGATTTGTGAACCCGAGCAGCAGCGATATCCGTTGCTCGTTCTTGTGTAATCCCCGGTAACGTACCTTGGCGTAGTGAAACATTCGTTTGACGTAACGAAACGGATGTTCACACTTTGCCCGGATGCTGGCCTTCTTTTTCTCTTTGATCGCGGCCGAGCTCCCCGCTGCAAGCCCCTGGCGTTTTCCTGGCCGCATTGCCACATGCCAGGTGATGTCTCGGCTCTGGTGTTCTTCGCGTTTGTCGATACCCTGATAGCCGGCATCCGCCCAGCAAGCGCTTTCTTCACCGTGCAGTAAGTGGCCGGCTTCGTTGATGTCATGGACATTGGCCGCCGTCGTAGTGAGCGAATGAACCAATCCCAGTTCCGCGTCGACACCAATGTGCATCTTCATGCCAAAGTGCCACTCATTGCCTTTTTTGGTCTGATGCATCTCGGGGTCGCGTTCACCTTGCTGATTCTTGGTCGAACTGGGCGCCGCGATGATGCTGGCATCAACAATCGTCCCTTCTTTGAGGACCAGTCCCTGTTCGTCCAGATGGCGATTGATCTCATCGAACAACTTCTTGCCCAGGTTGTGGGTCTCCAGCAGGTGCCGGAAGTTCAGGATCGTCGTTTCATCGGGGATTGACTGACTCAATTTCAGACCGACAAAGCGTCGTACTGACTCGATCTCGTACAACATATCCTCCATGGCCGGATCCGAAAGGTTGTAGAACAGCTGTACACAATGAATCCGCAACATGACCGACAATGGATAGGGCGGGCGGCCCCGGCGGGCGGACTTGGGATAGTGGCGAGCGATCTTCTTCTCGAGCCGTTTCCACGGAATCAGGCCGTCCATACGCTCAAGAAACTTCTCACGCCGGGTCTTACGCTTCTTGTGCTCGTATTCCAGGTCCGCAAAGGTCTTCTGGTCCATATCCGCCACTTTTTAATATCGTTAGGGATATTATGACACAATTTGTGAATTATTCAGAGGTTTCCTAG
>JBBDSF010000095.1:0-1178 GCA_040905125.1 Pseudomonadales bacterium
GTACACATAAGCAGTAAATTTATAAACGGTTAAGGAGAAACGTCTATGTCCGAGAGCAAATGTCCCATGCATAATATTGCCGGTGAAGGCAAGTCGATCCGGGATTGGTGGCCGAACCAGTTACGGCTCGATATCCTGCACCAGCATTCCAACAAGTCCAATCCCATGGGTGAGGATTTCAACTATCGGGATGAATTCAAGAAGCTCGACGTCAAGGCCCTGAAAATGGATCTGCGTACCCTGATGAAGGATTCGCAGGACTGGTGGCCAGCCGATTTCGGTCACTATGGGCCACTGTTCGTCCGTATGTCCTGGCACGCCGCGGGCACCTACCGCATCGGTGATGGCCGTGGCGGCGCTGGTACCGGTTCGCAGCGGTTCGCGCCGACCAACAGCTGGCCGGATAATGTCAATCTGGATCGGGCGCGCCGGTTGCTGTGGCCGATCAAACAGAAATACGGCGGCAGTATCTCCTGGGCCGATCTAATCACTCTGGCCGGTAATGTTGCCCTGGAGGATATGGGTTTCAAGACTTTCGGTTTTGGTTTTGGCCGTGAGGACATCTGGGAACCGGAAGAGGACATCTACTGGGGCCCGGAAGCCGAGTGGCTTGAGGACAGGCGCTACAGCGGCGACCGTGATCTGGAGAACCCCCTGGCCGCAGTACAGATGGGCCTGATCTATGTGAATCCGGAAGGACCCAACGGTGAACCGGACCCGCTCAAGGCGGCCCATGATATCCGCGAGACCTTCAAGCGCATGGCCATGAACGACGAGGAGACGGTGGCGTTGATCGCGGGCGGCCATACCTTCGGCAAGACCCACGGCGCCGGCGACCCGGCCCTGGTTGGACCCGAACCCGAAGCGGCCCCCATTGAGCAGCAGGGGATCGGCTGGAAGAGCAGTTACAAGTCGGGCAAGGGCGACGATACCATCGGCGGTGGTCCCGAGGTTACCTGGACCGACGCGCCGACCTTGTGGAGCAACAAGTTCTTCGAGAACCTGTTTAAATACGAATGGGAACTGGAGAAGAGTCCGGCCGGTGCCCAGCAGTGGGTGGCCAAGGATGCCAAGGAAACCATTCCGTATGCCCATGATTCCTCCAAAAAGCGCAAACCGACCATGCTGACCACGGATCTGTCGCTGCGTTTCGATCCCGAATACGAGAAGATCTCACG
>JBBDSF010000096.1:0-1171 GCA_040905125.1 Pseudomonadales bacterium
AACGTCGAGACAGGGAATAATGCGTTTGGCGAGAGCCATCAGGCAGTGTCCGGAGTATGAGCCCGGCGCCTGTCTACTGGACGCACAGTTCATCGGCCAGTTGTTGGCCGGCAGCGAAATCCAGTGTGCCTTCATAAATGGCGCGGCCGGTAATCGCGGCCTCAATGCCTTCACTGGCAACGTTACACAGTGCACGGACATCATCAAGGTTGGTAATGCCGCCGGAGGCAATCACCGGAATATTGATGGCCTGGCAGAGTTCAACCGTGGCTTCGACATTGACATTGTTCATCATGCCATCACGACTGATGTCGGTAAAAATAATCGCGCTGACACCTTCATCTTCAAACCGCTTGGCCATGTCGGCGACATCATGATGCGACAGTTTTGACCAGCCATCGGTTGCCAGTTTGCCGTTCTTCGCGTCAAGCCCGACGATAATATGGCCGGGGAATTCCAGACATACATCCTCGACAAAGTGCGGCGTAGTCACGGCCTTGGTGCCGATAATCACATAGGTGACACCGGCATCCAGATAAGTCTGGATCGTGTCCTCGTTGCGAATGCCACCACCCACCTGAACCGGCAGGTGCGGAAAAGTTTTCGCAATTTCATGCACAACGTCGGCATTTTCGGGCTTGCCGGCAATCGCACCATCCAGATCGACCAGGTGCAGCCGCCGGGCGCCGGCATCCACCCAGCGTTGGGCAACTTCGACCGGATCGTTCGAATAAACAGTTTGTTCGTCCATGCGGCCCTGACGCAGGCGCACACATTTGCCATCTTTGATATCGATAGCCGGGATCAGCAACATGGGGGATGTCCTTTCACGGAGGTCAGATACTGTCTGCAAACAGTGTTCACATTATTTCGGGATAACGTCTGGACAGCAATAATAATGAAAATGGATGCATCACGCTAATTAACGTTGATAGCAATGTTAGCACAGCTCGTGCAGGGCAAAACATATGCAAAATTACTCGGCCAGGCAACCAGTTAATCAGGCCCTAGTGAGCTTCATCCCAGTTCTGTCCGGAGCCGGCTTCCACCAGCAGCGGCACGCGCAGCTCGGCGGCCGTCTGCATCAGGTCGACGATGGCTTTGCGCGCGGCAGCAAGATCAGCTTCGGCAATTTCGAACACCAGCTCGTCGTGAACCTGCATGATCATTT
>JBBDSF010000097.1:0-6902 GCA_040905125.1 Pseudomonadales bacterium
GTGGTCAGCGCCCCGCCCATGCCCGTGTCAGCAAGTGCATATATCACCGCGCCGTGGACAACCTGGTTGGGGTTCATATGCTCTTCACCGACCACCAATTCGGTCTTGCAGTGGCCTTCACCGCGCTCGGTCACCGTGAGACCGACGAGTTTTGCGAATGCGTGAGGTATTTCCGGCAGCGTCTCGACCATGATGCAAGTAGATACGCTTCGCTTCGTGTATGCAACCCGCGACATCTGACGGCGGCGGTTCCTGCACGGTCAACCAGCGACAAGCGGGCGGGCGAGCAACGTCTGCATCTACGGTGGCTATGCGGCATTCCTTACCCCTGGCCATTGATAGATTTCCGCTGCGATCAACAGGATGCCATCCGACTCAAGAAGCACTATTGTGTATAACTAATCAAACGTTTTAATAATAAGATCAATCGTTTACAATACTATAAAAATGGCTAAAGGACGGGCACATGCCGAAACGGCCTGCTTCCAACGATTCTCCGCAAGCTTTGATTGACGCCGCCATCGAGCTGTTTGGCCGGCACGGTTATTCGGCGGTGAGTACCCGGGCCTTATGCAGGCACGCGGGAACCAATGTGGCGGCCATCAAGTACCACTTTGGCGGCAAGGATCAGCTTTATCGCGGCGCCATCCAGCATGTTGTCGATATCTTTGGCCCGCGCCTCGATATGGTCCTGGCTGGATTTATACAAGGCCGTGATCTGGCTGGGGACGACCGTGATCGGCAAGCAAGGTTAATCTCCAATCTTGTCCGCGGCCTGCTGAATATGTTGCTGGGCAGTGAGGACATGAAGCGATTCGTCCCCTTCGTGATACGTGAGTTCTTTGTACCCAGTCAGCATTTCAGCCTGTTTTACGACGCATTGCCGCGCCGCCTGCATACACTCTTTACTGAAATAGTCGCCATGGCTCACGGCCTTGATCCTCAATCGGAACAGGCTGTGATCCGTGCTCATGCCGTAATCGGACAGATCATGGTCTTCAATATCGGCCGTGAAATCCTGTTCCGCCGGCTCGACTGGGATGACTATGACGACGCCCGAATTCAGAGGATTACCCGAGAAGTAGAGACGATGGTTCTGCAGACACTGCATCTGGAGTTGCCCGATGAACTGGATTGAACGTATCGGCCACCTGCAACCTCGTCCTCTGTGGTTCTTCCCCCCGGTCATTCTGGGCGTAATAATATTTCTGGTAAGCAACCTGTTGGCACCGGGCGTCCAGAGGACGGACGCAGAGCCATTGCCCGTTCCGGTTCGACTACTCAGCATTGAACGCATGTCAATTACACCCTGGCTGACCGGATACGGTGAGGTGCGGCCGAACAAGACCTGGCGAGCGGTTGCCCAGGTGCCGGGCCGAATCGTCTATCGCCACCCGGCGCTCGAGCCCGGTGCCATGCTTGAAGCGGGGATCCGGGTGCTTGAAATCGATCCCCGTGACTACGAGCTTGCGTTGAAACGTGCCATCGCAGAACAGCGTTCGGCGGAAGCGCGGCTCGCGGAGCTCGATGCGCGGAAGCAGGATCTTCGAACATCCATCAACATAGAGCGCCAGGCTCTCCAGGTTGCGGCGCGAGATTTCGATCGAAAGGAAAATCTTGTCCGTGATAATCACGTGTCGGCACTGGAACTTGATGCGGAGAAGCAGAAATTGCTGCGCCAGCGCCAGAATGTGCAGAACCTCGAAGCGCAGATCAATCTTCTGCCAGCGCAGAGAGCCGCTTTGGAAGCCGCCCAAAGCCAGGCGGAGGCGCAGGTGGCAAGGGCCCGGGAGGACCTCGAGCGTGCAAAGATTTCAATGCCATTCAATGGACGGATCACGGAAGTCAATATCGAACAGCAGCAGTTCTCACCGGCCGGCCAAACGTTGCTGGTAGCAGAATCCCTCGATGCCATGGAGGTTCATCTGGAAGTTCCCCTCGAATCCATAGTCAGCCGTTTCCCGGATATCGTCAGCGAGGACGGCATTGTTTCAAGCAGGAAGCAGATATTGAATGCTGACATCAGCTACGCCAGCGGTGATCTCTCGATGGAGTGGGAGGGCCACGTTAAACGCATAGACCCGGGACTGAATCCCGAGACGCGAGCCGCCCGGATTTATGTCCACATCGACACAGAAGCATCGACGATGCCGCCGCAAGCCAACCTGTATGCGCGTGTGCAGATCAGTGGCCCCGTACTTGAAGAACAGATTGTCATACCGCGGGTGGCCTGGCACGACGGGTTTGTGTATCTGGCCGACGGGGACAACAAACTGGTCAAGCAGCCGGTCAGCGTCGCCTTCCGCGAGGGTGACCGCATGGTTATCGCCTCCGGACTGGAGCCGGGCGATCAATTGATTCTAACCGATATTCCGTACGCCGTGGACGGTATCCGGGTGATCGAAGCTAATGCCGATGAACAGGATCTGGCGCCGTGATACGCTTCTTTACCGATCACCCCACAGCGGCCAACCTGACGATGATCCTGCTGTTGGCGATGGGAGCGGTATCAGCCCCGAATATTATTCGAAGCACGTTTCCGCGGGTTCCGCTCGATCAAGTGGAGGTTTCGATTCCTTATCCGGGCGCGGCACCGGCCGAAGTGGAACAGGCCGTTTGCCGTCGTCTGGAGGATGCCGTTGACCGCGTCACGGATATATGGGAATTAACCTGCGAAGCCCGGGAGAACATTGCCATTGCACGGGTGGAAGCCAATGAAGGGACATCCATTGACCGCTTTGTTTCCGATATCCGCACAGAGGTTGATGCTATCGATGACTTGCCGGATACAACTGAGTCACCGGTTATCCGAATCTTGAATACAACGGAACCGGTGGTTTCCATCGCCGCCTCCGGAGACTTGTCTTATCCGCGGTTGAAGGATTACTCGGAAGAACTTAAACGCCGACTGAAACGCCTTGAAGGTGTCAGTCAGGTGACCATCGATGGATTTACGGATCGCCAGCTGCGTATAGAACTTGACTTCAGAGCTCTCCGCAGTATTGGGTTGAGCGTGGCAGAGGTCACAGCAATAATCCGCTCGCTTAACCTTGACTTGCCGCTCGGGGATCTCGAGACGGGCAATGGTTATCTGGCAATTCGTGTCGATGATGAACGCACCACTCCCCAGGCGTTGAAAGAACTGATCCTTGCGCCCGGACCGAACGGTAAAGAGATAAGGCTCGGAGACATCGCAACCGTTTCCGATACGTTCCAGTTTCCGAACCAGCGTATAACCTTTGATGGCCATCCTGCGGCCATGATCAGAATTGAAAAAAGCCGCAGCGATGACGTCCTGGACACCATGGCGGAAATCAGAAAGTTCATTGAATTAGAACGCCAACGCGTGCCCGGTATTCAATTGGCCTTGACTCGCAATGTGGCATCACTGGTTGAAGACCGGCTGAGTATGCTCGTCAGAAACGGGTTCCAGGGATTGCTGTTGGTGATGCTCGTATTGTGGCTTTTCTTCTCGGCTCGCCATGCATTCTGGGTCGGCCTTGGGTTACCCGTCTCCTTTGCCGGGGCGTTTGCGTTGATGGCCATATTCGACTACCAGTTCGATATGATGACACTGGTCGCGCTTCTCGTGGCGATCGGAATTCTGGTGGATGATGCGGTTGTCGTATCCGAGAACATCGCCGCGCACAGATCCCGTGGAAAGGATGCCGTGAGTGCCTCGGTGGATGGCGCGCTTGAAGTATTCCCGGGCGTCTTTGCCTCGTTCGTCACGACGGCATGTATATTCACTCCTCTGGCATTCTTGAGCGGTGACATCGGTGCCGTACTCAAGGTTGTCCCCGTGATCATATTGATGACCCTGGCTGTAAGTTTCATTGAAGCCTTCCTGATACTGCCGGCTCACCTCAGGCACTCGAGAGTAGACGATACCCGTACAACAATTCAGCAATGGGCCAGTAGACAATTGGACAAATGGCGGGATTATCTGGTAAGCGTCTGGGTGGCTCGAGTTGTGCGTTGGCGATATCTGTTTTTTGGTGGTCTGACCGGAATTTTCCTGCTCACGATCGGTGTGCTTTCGGCCGGCATCATGGGCTTTACCCCGCTACCGGAGCTTGATAACGAGGTTATTGAAGCGCGATTGCTGTTACCGCAGGGTACGCCGATAGAACGAACGCAAGCAAGAGTTGACAGGATCCTGGCTGGACTCGATTCGATTGATAAGGAGCTCACACCGCAGCAGCCGGGTGAACGAAGGCTGGTTCGCCACGTGTCCGTTCATTACGGCAAGAACGTGGATGCCTATGAAACAGGCGATCATGTCGCGACTGTGTCGGTGGATCTGCTGGACCCTGAAGTGCGTAAACATACTTCTGCGCAGATTCGGCAGCGGTGGCGCCAGGCTGTGGGCCCATTGCCTGATGTCATCTTTCTCAAATATACGGATCCAATAATAGGTCCCCAGGGCAAGGCGCTGGATATCAGAGTCATGGGAGAGAATCTGCCACGGCTGCAGCAGGCCGCTGATGAACTGTACGGTTGGCTTGCCCGGTACGATGGCGTGCACGATCTGTCCACGGATTTACGGCCAGGCAAACCGGAAATCCGCATTACATTAAAAGCGGGTGCCCAGGAGCTTGGAGTGACGACCCGGAGTATCGCCGAGCAGCTCAGAGGCGCGTTTTTCGGATTGACGTCGTCCGAGGTTCAGGTCGATGCTGAACATTTCGAGATCGACATACGACTTGATAAAGATGCCCGCTCGAGTTTCGAGACTCTGGATGGCTTTATGATCAGGACCGATGATGGCAGGCTTGTTCCTCTAGTCGCTGTGGCGCACCTGGAACCCGCTAGAGGCTACGCGCGCCTTAACCGTATTGATGGGCAACGTGCCGTATCGATTGAAGGTCAGATCGACCAACAAACAACCACGTCCATGGCCGTCCTCGGTGATCTTGAGCAACGGTTCCTTCCCGAATGGAGAGACAGGTATCCGGGTCTGTCACTGGATATCGGCGGCGAGACCGAACAGGCTGAATTGACATTCGACTCACTGCGCAGTGGCTTTGCCCTGGGTTTTCTGGGTATTTTTCTCCTTCTGTCATTTCAATTCAGAAGTTATGTTGAGCCCATAGTGGTGGTATTGATTATTCCCTTTTCCCTGATCGGCGTTGTCGTGGGTCATGCACTCATGGGCTACAATCTGACGATGCCATCAATGCTTGGATTTGTCAGTCTTGCGGGTATTGCGGTCAACAATTCAATCCTCCTGGTCACGTTTGTGGAAAAACGATTGGCTGAGGGGATGCAATTACAGGAAGCGGTGGTCAAGGCTGCCCACGATCGATTTCGGCCAATCCTGTTGACGGGTATTACAACGGTTGCCGGTCTGTCGCCATTGCTTCTGGAAACCAGCATGCAGGCTCAGATCGTTATCCCGCTGGCCCTGAGTCTGGCATTCGGGTTGACCACCGCGACGCTGCTCACTCTGTTCGTCATACCCGCTTTCTATATGGTACTTCAGGACTTTAAGTTGTTCCGTCGGCATGATGTGCTGGAGGATGCGTCGGCAGCAGGTGTGGTGGAATAAGCCTGATTACGTGTAAACCAACGGCACGTGTCGAGACATAGTGATTTAGAGAATATAAGCAGAGTGTTCGGACCCGCAGGTTTGTATACGATACAATGGTCAATAGTTAACCCGTCACTTAACGAAAAGGTCAGGAAGATAAAATGACAACCCGCTGGATAACCCGCCTGGATGATTGGTTGTGGCACGTTGAACTTTCGGACGCCTCGAGACTGGAGCTGGCGGGCCGGCGTGTCTGTCGCGTGGTTTACGCCGTAATACGTGAGTTGGCAAGTGGCCGGCTGACCTTGCATGCGATGGGACTCGTCTATACGACTCTGTTGTCAATAGTGCCCTTGCTCGCGCTCAGTTTCTCGGTCCTCAAGGGATTCGGCGTTCATAACCAAATGAGACCTATGCTGGAGAACATACTGCTGGAGCCGCTGGGTGAGGAACGCGGTGGCGAGGTGATCGATAACATTATCGGCTTTGTCGACAATGTCGAAGTAGGGGTGTTGGGCTCCGTGGGCCTCGCCTTTTTACTCTATACAGTTATCTCACTGGTTCAGAAAGTAGAGCGTTCATTTAACGAAATCTGGCGGGTCAGCAAGGCACGCTCGTTCGGCCAACGATTCAGCAGTTATTTGAGTGTGATAATGGTGGGGCCGGTTCTGGGATTTTCGGCAATAGGTGCTACCGCCGCCTTCGTAGGCTCTGACTTCGTCCAGTCCCTGACTGAGTATCAACCAATGGGATGGTTGTTCAACTTCACTGGCAGGGTCGCGCCTTACCTGTTTATTATTGCCTTGTTTACATTTTTGTACGTGTTTATTCCACATACCCGCGTCCGGATAAAATATGCGTTCATTGGCGGTCTTGTCGCAGGCGCGACATGGGAAACCATGAGCCTGGCATTTACCATCTTTCTGGCCAATACGACGATGAAATACGCGGCCATCTATTCGGGGTTTGCCATCGGGATCATTCTGCTGATCTGGATTTATCTGATGTGGCTTGTTCTGTTGCTGGGAGCAACCGTCGCCTATCATGCGCAGCATGCACGACAGATCACAAAGAACGAAACGATTTTACCGAGTGCCGTGGTGGATGAGCTTACCGGGCTGACCCTCGTTTATCGTGCGGCAAAACGATTCGACAACGACGGTGGTGGATTGCCGATCAGCGAAATCGACACGACGCTGTCTGTTGGCCCGGATGCGATCAGGCGGGTCATGAATAAATTGATAAGACAGCAATTGCTCATTGTCGCGGGCGATGACAATGAGCAATTAATACCTGCCCATTCGTTGGACAAGATAACATTACTCGAAGTGATCAAGTGCCTGCGGGCGCCGGAACAGCCTATGCCTGC
>JBBDSF010000098.1:0-1167 GCA_040905125.1 Pseudomonadales bacterium
TGTGAAGACAGACATACGGCCCCCGGAGCCTCCCTTCGTGTGGAGCGTCAGCGGCGGCAGTGTTGAGGGCGTGATGATCAGGCCGATCCATGAATCCGTGCCCTTCGCCGCCAGCAACGATGACTTACTGTATCAGGCAATGTCACTGGTGGACGCGGTCAGGCTGGGCAAGCCGCGAGAACTGGCGATAGCACGCGAGGCCCTGGCCGCCTTGCTGGAGCGTCAGCAATCACAATGAGCAGAAGCGAACACAATCTGGCTCACCTTGAACTCGTGGCGGATGCCCTCGATGGATTGCTTCACGAAGTGACTTTTGTAGGTGGCTGCACTACTGTTCTGCTGGTCGACGAGGCAGCGCTTTCTGGCGTTCGCCACACTGAAGACGTGGACGTCATTGTCGATGTCGCAACCTACCGGCAGTACATGGCGTTCAGTAAAAAGCTGCGCCAACTGGGGTTCGCCGAGGCCCAAGGGGGCCCCATATGCCGGTGGAACAAGAATACCGGCGAGACAGAAATCAAGCTGGATGTCATGCCCGTCTCGGAACAGATACTCGGCTTTTCCAATCGCTGGTACGGTGATGCAATGGTAAACGCCGAACTGAAAACTCTGCCCTCTGGCGTGGAGATTCGGGTAGTAAGCCCGGGGTATTTCCTGGCGACGAAATTCGAGGCGTTCCAGGGGCGCGGTGGCGGCGATTATGCCGCAAGCCACGACCTGGAGGATATCGTGTTCTTGTTGGAGAATAGAACGGATCTGATCAAAGAGCTGATAGATTATCCCGCTGAGTTGAAAAGGTACATTGCCGACCAGGCTAATGATTTGCTGAACGAAAAGTTTCTCAATATTTTACCGGGACTGGTGATGGGCCCGTATGGGAAGGATACGGTTGAAAATTACTTGAAACTCATCAGTACCTGGTCGCATTGATGAGCTTGGCTTCTTTTGATACTTTGAAATTCGTCCGCCGGCTGGAACAAGCGGGCGTACCGTCGCATCAGGCTGAAGTACAGGCCGAGGTGCTGACCGAGGCGTTTAACGTGAACCTTGATACTCTGGTCACCAAAGACTACCTGGCGGCGCAGTTCGCCGAGCAGAAAGCTTCTGTGGATACACGGTTTGCCGAGCAGAAAGCTTATATCGATACCCGCTTTGCTCAGCAACAGG
>JBBDSF010000099.1:0-1166 GCA_040905125.1 Pseudomonadales bacterium
CGACATCAATTCGGCCAGCTTGTCCAGGATGGCCACGCGCTCGTGCAGCGGCAGCCAGGCGGACTTGTCGCGATAAAGGCCATGCGCTGTTTGCAAGGCATGTTCAATGCCATCGGCATCGCTTAACGGAACCCCATCGATGAGTTCATCATCGAACGGCGAGCGTACTTCAAGCTTATTCATGTTCCTGTCTCCTTCTTTCGAGCCGGCGAGTCAACCATGGCTCGACTCTGTGCCTTGATATCCTGGTGCAGAATTTGCTCATTCTCTGAGTAATCAACCTGGACATCGATAAGATGAACGCCCGGCGCTATCAAGCAATGTTTCAGTATCTGTTCAAAGTCGTCTGCGCTCTCGGGCCTGTGTCCCTGGGCGCCGTAGCTTTGGGCGTAGCGCACAAAATCCGGGTTGCCGAAGTCCAGGCCAAAATCCTCAAAGCCGAGATTGCGCTGTTTCCACTTGATCATGCCGTAGGCGTTATCGCGCAGCACCAGGACGGTCAGATCCAGTTTCAGGCGCACGGCGGTCTCCAGTTCCTGGGAGTTCATCATAAAGCCCCCATCGCCACAGACCGCCACGACTTTGCGCCCCGGGCAGACCATTTTGGCCGCCATGGCCGAAGGCAGGCCGGCACCCATACTGGCCAGGGCGTTATCGAGCAGCAGGGTGTTGGGTTGATAGGCCCGGTAGTTGCGGGCAAACCAGATCTTGTAGATGCCATTATCCAGCGCCACTATACCGTCTTCGGGCATGAGCCGGCGCAGACTGTGCACCAGGCGCTGAGGGTAGATGGGAAAGCGGGCATCCTCCGTGCCTTCCAGCAGTTGTTGATCCAACCTGTCCTTGACCTGCATAAACCAGCTGAAATCCCAGTGCGACTGAGGTTCAAGCGCTTGCGTCAGGCGCTCGAGGCTGTTGGCGATATCGCCAATGACACCCTGCTGTGGGTAGTAGACCGCATCCACTGTCGCGGTAACGTAGTTGAGATGAATCACCTGAGCGTCGCCAGCCTGGGCCACCAATTCCAGGGGACCTTCCTTCGGGGCCTGGTTACCCATGATGAATGGCGGTTTTTCCACCACGTCATGCCCCACATTGATAATCAAATCGGCCGCCTCTATGGCCCGGTGCAAAAAGTCGTCGCTCGACAGCGCGGCGGTACCCAG
>JBBDSF010000100.1:0-1164 GCA_040905125.1 Pseudomonadales bacterium
GCGCTTGTCAATCGACTGTGGCCGCCGATGACAAACAGCCGCTTACGCTGGACGCGATCTTCTCCGGCTCTGATTTCACCAACCGCCAGTTGATCAGTCCGCATTGGCGCCCCGATGGTACCGGGTTCACCTACCTCGAACCCAATGACGAGACGGGCACCCCGGATGCCTGGTTGCAACGCAGCAAGTATGGCGAGGCACAGCTATTGTTTCGTGGCGACGCGTTACGAATCGATGGCGAAGTAATCGAGATCAGTGACGCGACCTGGGGGCCTGATTTGGAAACCGCGCTGTTACGTGGTCCGGTCGAGACCACGTGGCACGGCCACCCGAAAGCCCGGCACTACATCTTTCAGCGTGACACAGGCAAGTTGTGGCCGCTCACCCGTGACGATGCTGTCCACCTCGCCAGGCTATCACCCGATGGCCGCCATGCCGGTTACGTTCACGACAATAACCTTTATATCGTCAACCTGGAATCTCGGCGAACCAGGCAGGTAACCCATGACGGCACGGACTCCATATTTAATGGCATCTTTGATTACGGCAGCACCATGTTCGGCGATAAAAACGCCTGGGCGTGGTCTCCGGATGGCAAACGAATCGCCTTCTGGCAACTGGATGCCAGATATGTCAAAAAATTCCCCATGATCGACCGACTGGGTGATTACAACGAAGTTCGCGAATTCCATTACCCCAACGCAGGCGAGGCACACGCCGTGTATCGCATTGGAGCCTATGACCTCGGGGACGACGCGATCACCTGGCTCGATACCGATCATGACCCGGATGATTACCTGCCGAAACTGACCTGGGCACCCAACAGCAAGAGTCTCTATGTCCAGCAGTTGACGCGAAAACATCAGACGCTGAACGTATTGCGAGTACCCGTCTCCGGCAAACCCTCCACGGTCGTTCTGACCGAAACGGATCCTGCCTGGATCGACATTACGGATGATCTGACGCCCCTGGCCAGTCGCCACGGACACTTCATCTGGACATCGGAGCGAAGCGGCTTTCGCCACATCTACCTGTATCAACAAGATGGCAGCCACAAAGCGCTTACCAAGGGTGACTGGTCTGTGGACGCGGTCATAGGTGTGGACGAGGCAAACGAGCGAGTTTATTTTTACGGTAAGAAAGATTCACTTATTGATCAGCACG
>JBBDSF010000101.1:0-1159 GCA_040905125.1 Pseudomonadales bacterium
ATGTTGCGTCCTTCTCACGCACAAAATCGATCTTTACCCTATATCCCGCTGCTTTGGCGTACTCAGAAATTGTCGAAAGTTTTGGTGAGATCGTCGAATCGACGCTTTCTAGTCTTGAAATATTGCTTTTATTTGTATTGAGGCGCGATGCGATCTCTTCCTGGGTAAGTCCTGCGCGCTGACGGATCTCAATCAGCTTCTTTCGAAGCTGGTAAGCAGGCTCGAGTTCATTGTATGCCTCTTTTACGCCAGGCTTTTTGAGGGCTTTCTTCTTGAACGAGTTCAGCGTTGTTCTAGCCATCAGTCCAACTCCTTCATTCGTTGTCTAGCGATATCCAGCTCCTTCTTCGGAGTACGCTGAGTCTTCTTCACAAAAGCGTGAAGTATGATGATTTCTTTGCCTTTCCTCGTACAAAAGAGGCACCTGCCAACACCTTCCTTTCCTTTTGCTCGGATCTCAAACAGTCCATTTCCCATCGGAGCCGTATGAGGTTTTCCAAGATTTGGACCAAATTCCTCAACCAGCTCCAGGATATGGAGGAGGTGGGCAAGTACACCGGCGGGAAACGCCAGCGTTTGCCGCTCAACTCTCTCGCTGAAGAAAGTAACCTTCCATGACGTCGAGGGATGTTATCATACATGATAACCTTCTGGCAACTCAGAAAAGCAACATAACGTTTGGGTTAACCGGCGCTGCCGCGGAGCATACTGGCGTCCGCTTGAACCCATGGTTATGTTGCATGGGTGGCATCGGCTGGATGGTTGATTCCGTCGTTGACCTGGACATTGGCGATTTTGAATGGGTTAATTCCTTCCAGGCAACCGACATTGAACCCATATTCCTCCGGGTTGGATCGGCGTTGATGGTGTGTATAGATTCCGCAGACGGTGCAAAAGAAATGCCGCGCAACGTTCGTATTGAACTGATACTCGCGCAGAAACTCCTGGCCTGCTACGACTCTCAGACGGGACAGTGAAACAGACGCAACAACTGCCCCTTTTCTCCGACAAATGGAGCAATCACAACGTCGGGGCTTCTCAATTCCATTCGGGAGTTCCAATTCAAGCACCACCTTGCCGCAGTGGCACGAGGCACGGTGCGGATTTGAAACTGCGACTCCATCGACTTCCTTAATCACTGCCATCTGACTCCTGCAAC
>JBBDSF010000102.1:0-1157 GCA_040905125.1 Pseudomonadales bacterium
TCTCGTTCACGATCACGCCGGCGGTATCGTCATCCAGCACAGTCACTGCGGTTTCAGGCAGTTGGTCTGAGGTCAGGGCAAACACCGGATCATCGCTGGTCAGCGTATAGATGATCGTATTCCGTCCCGGGTTTTCCTCGTCTGTATCATTGATGGCCTCAACCGTCACCGTCTGGGGGTTCATCCAGTTGCCCGTGGTGAAGGTCAGCGTATTGGTCGACAGGGTTACCTGCGGATTGGCGGGGTCCTGCAGCGCCAGGGTCACTGTCACGTCATCGGTTGGCGCAAACGGCAGGGACACATCAAATGTATCAGTAATCTCGCCCGTTGTGCCCTCCAGCACTACCGTATCCCTGTCAGTCTCGGCAATAATCAGGGTTCCCTTGTCATCGTCGGTGACGATGACCTCAACATTCGGTATGGCATAACCATCCAGGGTCTTGACCGCGGCATTCTCGGTATCAGGACTGGTCACGGTTGCGGTATGGCTGATCATGACCTTGCGTTCGCCTTCCAGCGCATCATCATGGGCCGCCTTCACATAAATGGTAATCTCATCTTCCCAGTTGACCCCGTGTTCGAAGTTAATCGTGGTCGCCTGGGAAAAAGGCCCGGTCGGTGAAGTTGATACCAGCACGGAGGCTGCATCATGCGGTCCGCCGTCACCGGTGTTGCGCTTGTTCAGCAGTCGGTCCAGCGAGGATGACATCGCTGCGGACACGGTGATTGTGGCAACCGTACCGGCAGGAACATCTATTTCCGGGATCGCCAGTGAAACCTTGTAGCTGTCCCAGAGGCCGCTGTCTTCAAGGATCTCGGTGGAACTGTCGGATTGATTGATGACCACGGCACCCTGGCTGGCATTGGCGATATTCAGCCCGATGCCGTTGACAAAGTCACCGTCATATTCGCTATCATCGCTGGTAATGCCGTGGGTGAGGATGCCACTGGCACCCTGAAGATCCACGCTAACTACGCGGCCGGTGACATCGCCGGTGACAATAAAATCATCATTGCCCAGACCACCGATGACGCGCGTGACGACCCCTTCACGCGTGCCCAGGATATAGAAGGTATCATCCCCTTCCAGACCATCGACTTCAATCGCCTCCTCGACACCGTCAACCGAGATATTCAGACCTGCACCGAAAATACCG
>JBBDSF010000103.1:0-6761 GCA_040905125.1 Pseudomonadales bacterium
GGCTTGTGAGCGGCTTATGTGTTTCGGCACCACTTCCCTTACCTGTGAAATGGGTAGTCAGTAACAAAATAGCCTGGGTTTTGGATGAGCAAGACATTCAGTCTCCATCGTTATGTCTTTTCAGACAGTCGCCATTGAGGAAGAAGAGCAACTAGGTGATCACGTTGTTACTGATGCACACGTGCTAGCTATCAGTTAGGGCTAATTAATAGCTGCAACCCATCCCTTGGTTGCCAATACTTTCGTGGCCAAATTAATTTGCCGCTCTGAAAACTGATATTTTCGGTCACTCCATGCGTAGGTATGTTCGACCACTTCCTCCAATGTATTCGCTGCCTCGGTTTTAATAACCCAGTGCACCGTGGATAACAACTCCAGCCCGAAGGGAGATTCAAAGCCCTCCACCAGCTCAGACACACGATCAAACCGCGCCATAGTATCCGGGTATTGTTTAATATAACGTGAAGCATCATCCACCGCGCCCGGCACCAATTGCAGAGGTTTATCGGGTGCATCACCCCCATCGGCATAGCCAGACAACAAGTGGCCTTCCACTGCATTCAATACATGGCGCAAGTTTTCTGCATACGGTCCATAGGCTGCCTTTTCATAGCGGAGCCTTAGCGGCTCACCAGCCTCCTGCATGAAGTACATCAGCTTATGCACCTCGAGCAGCGTGACGGAAGGATCCAGCAAGCCAGCAAGGTAGCGATGCATCAATTCGACCAGTGCAGCCCGCCCCGTCGTCATTTCGGGAACTTCGCGATTCCGCACCATCTTATCTGCGGCTGGCGCTCCCTGGGGTTCGTAAACAATCACCTGAACATCAGAAAGCGGTTGTAGCGCTGCCTCAATACGCGGTTTAACGTCAGCCCAGTCAAGCCCACCGAGACCACTTCCCAGCGGCGGGATGGCGACGGACTGTATTCGATACTGGAGGATCGTATCGACCAGCGACTTCAGCCCGGCCTCGATGTCCTCCATTCGACTTGCACCCCGCCAATGACGCTTGGTGGGGAAGTTGATAATGTATCTCGGTGATGTCAGTTGTCCGGTTTCGAAAACAAACATGCGTCCAGGCTCCACCAGCTGATTCTTACAGGCAGTTGTATAAGCCTTGAAATTATCCGGGAAGGCTTTCTTGAACTGCAATGCAATACCACGACCCATCACACCGACACAGTTTACGGTATTTATAATGGCATCGGTGTCTTCGCGCAGAATGTCACCGGTTTTATATTCGATCATCTGGGCCTCCTCCATTGTCAATAGTACCAATCCGGTTTGATTTCCAGACGCGGCCTGTGGTTCGCCAGGGCCAAAGCATTTGCTACCTGTGTGTAAACCGCCTGAGTTCTTACACCAATCCGCTCAACAAGGTGCCAAGGAAAATTGTTCTCCAGTAAAAACTCAGCTTGTTTCCCCTCTTTGCACGACCGCCAGTCGAGTGCCTCAACAGCGGCCCAGTTTATCTCATTTAGCTGGGCCAGATCCGAACGATCTTCGAAGAAGTAAGACCCTGCATTGGACAGGGTAAAAGCCCAACGCTGCCCGTTCTCTATTGCCCATGCCACGCAGGCATTCAAGTCTGCCTCAAGATGAATAATAGGTCCTTGCCCACCACGATAGCCTAGCTCGGGATGATTGCCCTGATAGATCATATACAACATGATCGATCGTGGGCAAAAATAAAATGGCACACAAGCACCGACATACAAACCCGGATTACTGGTGAGCGTCAACTCCGTTAGGCGACGCTTCTTGATGCCATTCATTCCAATGGTAGTACCTGCCGGGGCACGAGTAACCACCTGCGCATCGCTCCATAGCGCCTGATCAGCAATAATCGACGCCAGACGATCAACGTGGACGATGTGGTAGATTTTCGGCTGAGCAGGGGCAGTCATTTCCTATTCATCCTCCACCCCAGCCAAGGCATCGCCCACCATCATATTGTAATGCGCAAGATGCTCTGTTTTTTCAAAAATCTCTTTAAATATCTCAAGATAGGTTCTGACAGATGTATCGACGCTTGATATATATAGATCATCATGCGCTGAGTGTGAGCCATCATTGACCCATGAGAACAACGACTTGCAGATCAACTTATCTTTGCCATCAAACTTGCTGCAAATTTCATCTGGATCAATGCCGCCGAGAATCTTGAAGTAGTTTTCCAGAATACGTCGCAGGGTGTTCTGGATCGTGAGGCTGGAAACTTCCGGATTCTTCACTTCCGCCCATAGCAATTCGTATGATGTCTTGATCGGATTTGACGTGTGATTTTCTGCTTTCGACAGCAAGCCTGCCTTGCGAATGACCCAGAAGGTTTCTTCGTTCATGACGCCGTTAGTTGGACGCTTGACGTTAAAGGTGACTTCCTTATGAAAATAAACATTGTGGGTAAGCACAAATATTTGCTTGATGTAGCCATTCCCGGCTCTAACATCCTCGAACAGCCCTTTTATCAAACTACTGACTATGAATAGAACGTCGCTATCCAGGCTGGAAACCGGGTCATCGAATACAACTACCCGGTTATTGGTAATCCCGCTTTCCGAATCGCTACCTTTCAACAGATGATAAAAATACAGAAAAGTAACGAATGAGCGTTCTCCCTCGCTCAATGTGGTTTTGGCATCAGTACCATCAGTGCGAACAAGTTTGTAAAACCTGTCATCCTCAGCTTTTGCCAGTGAAAAGCCATAGAAACCAAAGGATTTTAACAACGAGTTAATTCCGTCAATGGTTGGCTGAATGCTGGTGGTTTGTTTCTCCAACCCGCGAATTTCTTGTGCTTTTTGATTCCTTTCTGTGGTCTTTGTGCTAATTTGTTCATTCAGTGACTGTATAGCCGCGCTCAGGTTGCCTTTCTTAGTGCTGTAGTCGCTCAGGTCTGTTTTCAACTCCTCCAGCACATACTTCCATACCTGCGCGGTGAGTGTCTGGCGCTCCTTCGCAATATTGGCAACTGTTGTGTTGTGTTCGGTAATTAGGGTGTTGGCTTCGTCTACCAGCGTTTTCATCGCACTGATTGCGTTGGTGATGGAATCCAGCTCAACAATTTGACTCGGCTCCTTCCTCTTGCTCGCCAGCTTCTGGAGATTGCCAGCGATGATGGAACCCACCAGTTGTTTTTCCAGCTTCAGTTTCTCGACATCGAGAAAACGGGAGGGGTCCGTAATAATGGCTTCAATCTCCTGCTGGAGCCTGGCCGCATCCGTTTTGTAATTACTCTCAAGATCAGTGATTGCTTTGCTATCGGCTTCAAAGGTTTCATCAAAGTATTCGTTTAAACTGCTGGCGAAGTCTTCTTCCGTATCCTGCTGGCAGAAAGGGCATACACCATCATTGGCATCATAGAAGGTGCGGCCCAGCCGCACCCAGTCGCTATTGCCCAACTTGTTAATCATGGCTGCAATATCGACATCATCCTTGCCAAGCACGGGCTTGCTTAGTATGGAGTTGGTTTCATGTGCCTCCACCGCATCTGCATTGATGGCCGCTACTGGCACTTCTCGTATAGGTGTTTCACCAAAGATGGTTTCGGCACGCTTTTCCAGTTCGGCCAATGGCACCAAAGTAGCGGTGTTGCTGGCTAGTTCCTGAAGCACCTTATTTTTGAATTCGTCGGCACTGTTACGGTACCCCTTAAATGCACCCTTCAAGTTGGCATCGTGTTTTCGCTTTTGCACCATGCATTTTTCTTTGATCACGTTCTGAAGGGCTGTCAGTTCACCCTTCTTTCCGCCTGTACCATCGTCACCGCTCAGCGTTGCGTTCAAATTCTCGATTTGTTTCAACAGCGCATCTAGCTCAGACTTTGCGGTGGTAATTTTACTTAGCGTCTCGAGGCTTTCTTCGCCGAGGGTAAAAACACCTTTGATCTCCGCAGACTGATTGAAATTGCTGTCAACAAAATCGCGGTTATACACCATCGCTTGCAGCTTCGTGCCACCCGCCCAACTTACCTGGCAATGGTCGTGACCATCCGCCTCAGCAATCACCCGGCTAATGGTGGTCTTGCCCGTGCCGTTTGAACCGAAGATAAAATTGAATTGTGACAACCCATCCAACACCTCGGACTGATCACCATAGGTCGCTACTTTGGAAATAGATAGGGACTCAATCACAATACCGCCCTCACATTTTTATGAGAAATTAGTTTTCTAGTGGTTCCGTCGCTATGGTCTTGCGAGACGAGCTCGCCGGAGAATGCCTTTTTCAGGATGGATTGGCGGAGTACTTCGGATTGGTGAAGCGCATGGTTAATTTCTTGTTCATTCTTTTCTATTACTGAGAGCTTCAATTCAATTTCTTCGACTACTGCGGATTGCTCGAAAGTCGAACAGAGGGGGACTGCCATCATCGATACACGTTGTTTGTTAAGTGCCTTTTGATTATTCCCAGAACCGAGACGACGAGTCATTTCATACTGATATAGGAAAAAATAGTAGATGTATTCTGGCATGCACCCTGACTCTGACACTCGAACTGCGGCTGTATTTTGATTATGGGCTGATTGGATATGAAGGATTGCTGCTTGGCCACGAGTCTTTCCTTCCCCTATCATTGCCAACATAACGGTACCGACAGGATGTAAATCAGTAGATGTATTCTCATAGCCTATCTTAGTAATTTTCTCCCTTGTTTCCTTAATGCTGCAGAATGCTACTTCGCCGCTGCTTACCCACGGAATATGACCACCCCAGTAATCTTGCTTCTTTCGACTTGGAGTTGAACCAACAAAAACACCAAATAATTCTCCAATAGTCTTCCAGGCCCAAGAATCTGGCAGCTCATATCTATCAGAAATTTCCCTGTCAGTAAGTGGCGAGCTTAAATCTGGACCTCTCGGCTTTCCCGGTTTCCTTCCTTCTTTGCCGTTTTTCTCCCACGCTTTGACGGCGGTTTGCCAGTCTTGCAGTTGTTTTTGGTAGCGGTCCTGGCGTTCCTGCTGGATGCGGGCGAGAAGTTGTTCGGGGGATTCGAGTTTGTCTTTGTTTTCTTCACGCCATTGGGCGGTGAGTTTGCCTTCGAAGGCGTGTTTGAGGACGGCCTGGCGGTATACTTTGAGTTGTTCGCGGGCCGTTTTTAGGGATTCGATACCTTTGTCTAGTTCGGAGAACAGGGTTTCGATTTTAGCGACGATGCGGTGTTGTTCGTTAGTTGGAGCAACACGAACTGGGATTTTCCTTAAGGCAGTCTGATTTAACTTTAGTCGGGTTGTGCCAGTCACATGATCGGAGTACCCAATCTGATTTAAGTAATAGCACAAGTATTTATTTGAAACCGCTGCTTTCAGAATGTGGGCATGATTATTCACCCAGAACTTTCCCGATACTAGATATGCTTTGTTCTTAAATGGATCAAGAAATGGCGCGCCGTCTTCTCCAAGAAGGATGTGTTCACCTTCAAAAATATAATCATCTATTACACCAACTTGACCAGTAGCGCCATAGTATGGGTACAGTTTATCAGGTAATTTCCCTGCAATCCGCTTGGAGCGCTCGCTGTTATTTACTGGGATACGGAACGAGTCGAGAATATCGCATATATCTTCTAAATTAGCTTGTCCCCAACTTTCGGGAATTGCATTCTTTTGCTCGGTCATTACGCCACCAACTCCCGATTCAGTTCTTCAATCACTTCATCCATCCTGTCGCCAAACAATTGATACATTTTTCCCATGCCGCCTTTGCTATTGAAAGGCGACATTTCCAGATCGTCGCGTTCGATATGGAACGAGCTGATGATATGGTCACGGATCATGTGCAGCCAGGCCATTTGTTCTTCGTTGAATTTTTCACCCGCGCCGCTGTGGTGTTGCATGATCCAGGTCTGGAAATTTTTGCGCACTGTGGCCGCGTATGGAGTGAGGGTTGCATCGATACCGCAGACGCGACGAATCAGGGAAACCAGTGCTGTTAGTTCTGATACTGGATTCCGGCCTTCGCCGGAATGACGGGATGCGTGGTCTGACACTGGATTCTGGTCCCGGCTTACTACTTGCCGGGATGACGTTCCTTCGCTGGAATGACGGGATGAGTTGTCTGATGCTGGATTGCCGCCTGCGCCGGAATGCTGGATGTTGTCGAGATGCGCGTAGGCCTGCCAGACGCGTAAGGGTGCCAGTTTGGGTCGATCCTGGCGCAGGCGGTCAAGCAGCGTTTTAATCATGTTGTATGTGACTTGCGAACGCCGCGCAGGCTGGCTGAAGTAAATTATCAGGGCTTCAATCTCGTCGCGGTTCTCATTGAGGTAATCGGCAAATTCCTGGGTCAGGGCTTTGGCGTTTTCGGCAGTATCACCAGCCCATTCGGCGCGGGTCAGTTTATCGAGATCGTCATGAACAATGGTCTGTTCCTTGTCGCGGCGGATGGTGTCGATTAGTTCAATCAGCGGGCCGGTAAAGACATTGGCCGCCTGCCCGACCAGTTGGTCACGGGCCTGGTTGCGGCTGTCTTCACCGGGGTCTGAGTCGGCGGGCAAACCGGCCAGTTCGCTGGCCTTTCGATCTACCGTATCGGGATCGATGGCACGCACCAGATCACTGATGATCGTATTCAATGAAATACCCCCTGCCGCCGTGCGAATACGTGCCTGCTCGTTTTCGTCCAGTTGTTTTTCCAGCCGCGCCAGTCGACCGGCGAGAGATGAGACGGTGTCTTCATCACGCGCGCCCATCATTACGCCCATGGCCAGATCCTTCAATGGCACGGAAGGCTTGGTGATTAACGGCTGGCTGGCGGTTTTCAGGG
>JBBDSF010000104.1:0-1137 GCA_040905125.1 Pseudomonadales bacterium
CCCGGAATGCCTGTTAAAGGCTACTGTCAATTTTTTTATTGAGCAAAGGCGATTGCCGGGTCATAAGTCTTGCCCTTTACCAGAACAGCATAGGCTATTCGCAATAACTTCCTGGCGATAATACACAAGGCTTCCACATGGTTCCTGCCGGCTGCCTTCAGCCCATCGTAACAGGCTCGTACCTCGGCATAATTCATCACCGCACCCCAGGCCGCACAGTATAACCGCTTACGCAGATAACTGTTCCCGCGTTTGGTCAGCTTGCCGCGGCCGCGCCAGGCGCCGCTTTGTCTGACACTCACATCCAGACCTGCATACGCCGCCCAGGACCGGTGACTTTTCGCCTGCCGGTCAAACACCGTACTCACCAGGCCCGTCACCAACGGTGAGAATCCAGGCAACGCACTCAACCTCTCGCTCTCCGGTTGGCCTCGTGTCTGTTCCGCCAGTAATCCTTCCAGCTCTTTCTGCAACCGGCGTTTCACTCCCTTCAATCCCAACACCGCCTGCTGCAATGCCAGGTGGCTTTCCCCAACGCACAGAGCCAACTGAGCGTAGGTCTCACTATACGCATTAACACTCCGCTGTAGCCGTTGCAGCTGTTTATCCAGCGCATGCAATTGCCCTTGTTTTAAACGGATTAATACCTGCCCCCGCTGTAAATTGGCTGCCTTGGGTAAGTCCCGCTCCGTCTCACACATCGTCGCCAACACATACGCATCCATACGGTCTGTCTTGGTCTTGCGCACCCGCGACTTCTGATGCTTGCTCGACTGCAATGGATTGATGATCCGCAAATCCAGTTCATGTTCCCCCAGAATCAGACCCATGAGCAAATGGTAGTGTCCCGTCGATTCACAGATAATCTTTCCCCGGTACCCACCCTCGCGCAAGGTCTGCGCCAGCGACTCAATCTCGCCAGGGTCATTGGCAAGGCTCATCCCCCATTCCTCGCTCCCGGCTATCCCTACCATGTCCAGACTCGCCTTCGAGACATCAATACCTATTCCCGTGCAATCACAAAAAATATCAAAACTACGTGCTTTCTTCCTCATTTTTTCTTATCCTCTGCTTGTGCTGAAGGGCACGGTTCCCGGCCTGTTCATATCCGTTAAAGACGATTTAACGTGACCTGTT
>JBBDSF010000105.1:0-1133 GCA_040905125.1 Pseudomonadales bacterium
GATTAACACATGAAACTTCAAAACATCGTTATTTTCCATTCTATAGTCCTTGGTTTGTTATGCACGCTTCCAGTGCAGGCAACAACCGGCCCCGATGAAGCAACCCAGGCATTAATTGATGAGCTCGGGTTACAGGAATACGGCGAACCTTTACGTAACCTCTCCTGGTGGAGTAAACCGGATAAAGTCCATATTTCCGTGAGTGGTGGCGCACAGAATCCCCAACGACTCGAATCTGTACTTGCATCCGCCAGGGAAGTGGCGGGAGATGTGGAACTTGTCCCGGTTACCGGGCGACTGGACCAAGACACCATCAGTACCATGGAAGTTTACCTCGGCAACTGTACACCTAGAATAGTCAGGGAAGCTGTTAATTTGCGCTGGCTACAGGACAGCCGTCACGGGGTTGATGGCTGTATGATACCGGAAATAAACGAAAGTAATTTTATTCTCAGTAATACCCAACATACTTCAGGTCCTCCCATTGCCGAGCATGTCATCGCCATGATGATGGCGATGACACGGGGCCTGCATTTTATGCTGCAGGCCAAGGCTCAACGCGCGTGGATACGACGATCGATTGATTTTCCTGTTATTGAAATAAGCGGCAAAACCCTCTTCGTCGTTGGCCTCGGAGGTATTGGTACCGAGGTAGCAAAACGTGCCAATGGACTCGGAATGCGGGTCATTGGTTTACGTAATTCCAGTCGTGAAGGCCCTGACTTTGTCGAATATGTCGGCTTATCTCATGAATTATATGATCTGGCAATGGAAGCGGATGTAATCGTGAACTCACTGCCGCTCACCGATGATACTCGTGACTTATTTGATGAGCGTTTTTTCGATTCAGTCAAACCCGGTGCCTATTTCATCTCTATCGGGAGAGGAGAAAGTACTGTAACAGCAGACCTTATTGCCGCCCTCAAGGAGGGTCGACTCGCCAGTGCGGGTCTGGATGTCACGGATCCGGAACCATTGCCCCCGGAACATGAACTCTGGTCACTGCCAAACGTAATTATTACACCCCATATGTCATCAACGACGGATCGTGATATTGATCGAAGATGGCTGGTAATGAGAGAAAACCTTCGTCGTTATATCAATGGCGAAAGATTACTGAATGTAGTGGATAC
>JBBDSF010000106.1:0-1125 GCA_040905125.1 Pseudomonadales bacterium
CACCTGAAGGTAACCCTACGTTCAGCACAGTCGCAAAAGTCGCAAAGGCGCTTGGCTTGCAGATCACTGTGCAAACACCCCCCAACCACCTTCTAACAATCAATTGCACGCAACCAGCGATGCTGGCGCGTGAATCCGGGTGTTAGCGCTAATGACACAGATCAAGACTGGTGTACACTGCAGGAATAACTGTTGGAGGTGATTTATGCAGACTTTACTTGAACAGCTAGAAGAGCAAGCGTTGGGCCTTAATTCGGAAGAAAGAGCAAAATTAGCAGAGGTAATGCTCGAATCATTGAGTGCTCCTCTTGCTGAGGTTGAAGAGGCGTGGGCTCATGAAATTGAGCAGCGCGTTGCGGCATATGATCGGGGTGAAGTACCAACCTATGCGGCTGAAGATGTCTTTGCTGAAGCTAAACATATTGCTAAATGAGGTGCGTAAATGCGCTTCCCCGGCTAGGCAGTCGTTATTTCAGTTTGTTCCGTATCCGCAGCCGCAAAGCATTCAACTTGATAAATCCTTCCGCGTCTTTCTGATTGTAGGCGCCCTTGTCGTCTTCGAAAGTTGAGATACTCTGGTCGAACAGGCTGTCGCTGTCGGACTTGCGGCCGGTGACCATCGCATTGCCCTTGAAGAGTTTCAGCCGTACATTACCGTTCACACGTTGCTGCGACTCATCAATCATGCCCTGCAGGGCAATGCGTTCCGGGCTCCACCAGTAGCCGTTGTAAATCAGCGTGGCGTAACGCGGCATCAGGTCGTCTTTCAAATGCGCGACTTCCCGATCCAGCGTGATGGATTCAATGGCCCGGTGTGCCTTGAGCAATAACGTGCCACCTGGCGTTTCATAACAGCCACGTGATTTCATGCCGACGTAACGGTTCTCGACAATATCGGTGCGGCCGATGCCGTGTTTGCCGGCAACTTCATTCAATGCGCGCAACATGTTCGCAGGCGACATTTTCTTGCCATTGATCGCGACTGGATCGCCGTTGGCAAATTCAATTTCAATGGCTTCGGCTTTGTCCGGTGCCTGTTGTGGATCAACCGTACGCAGCCACATATCGGACTCGGGTTCAAACCACGGATCTTCGAGTTCGCCGCCCTCGTATGAGATATGCAGC
>JBBDSF010000107.1:0-1110 GCA_040905125.1 Pseudomonadales bacterium
CTTTCAATCTGGATCAGATCCACAAGACTGAAGATCTTCATCTTGGCTATCGGGTGTACAACAAGGTTGGATATGCGGCCGAGGCGTTCGGGTCCGACCAGGATAGGTTCATTATAAATGGTTCGTTTAGCGATACCCTGCAATACAACGACGATGTCCTGTGGCGACACAAACTGAACTGGGAGGGTATGTGGAATCTGGACACAGAGCGCGCCGAGGATGTTATCGTCAGTTATCAGACCCGCTATTTCAGACAGCAAACATCGCACCGTGCGTTCTTTGCAGAATTCAACGCGGTTTACTCGAAAAATCTCAACACCAATCGCCAGGTTGTGTTAGGCGGGCTGTCCGGTACCCGCGGATTTGATAATAGATTTCAGGCGGGTGATCGGCGCATGGTTCTCAACCTTGAAGAACGCATGTACACGGATATCCACTTCCTGAACCTGATACGGGTCGGCTGGGCCGTGTTCATCGATGTGGGCCGGGCCTGGGAGCCTGGCGTCGAGGACGGGCTGGAAGATGATTATCTTGCGGACATTGGCTTCGGGCTCAGGCTCGCTTCGAGTAAAGCCGAAGCCGGTCGTATCGCCCACATTGACTTCGCATTTCCGCTAACCAACAAGGACGATCCCGACGTCGATAGTCCAACCGTTGCAGTTAACATCAAGAGCAGGTTTTAAGATCAGACAAGCTCCATAAAGTGTCGGACGTCATCGGTTGCGATAATGCGGAATCCACATCGCCGGTACAGCCGAATCGCCGGATTTTTCAGCAACACACTCAGGCGCAACGGTTTATTTGCCGCTCGAGACAGCGTAACGTTTAACTGGTTATCTACCACTGCTGGAAGAATCTCATCAACAGTGGTTTTCTGCTGATTCACTGTTGAACTTGCCATGGTTTAGGAATTCAAGCACTTGATCTATGACTTCTGAATCTCTCATCATAAATGGATGGGTGACGGGCAACGTCATGAAACTGCACATTCCCTTGACACGGGTCCGCTCGACCGACACCTTGCCGTCGTCCGGATTCGGTAGATAGTTTGATAGTATTAGATTGATTGACCGCGTACCCGCAATAACGCCCAGCTCAAAATTGACGGGA
>JBBDSF010000108.1:0-1107 GCA_040905125.1 Pseudomonadales bacterium
TGGGCTCCTATCACGCCCCCTTCGCCGGCATACACGGTTGGTTCTGGGAAAACCGGTCTAGCCGGACAGTACTCGTAAGACTTTTCACAGCCGGTTTCTATCAGACCTCCACCGTCTTTCGCGACGGCGGAGACTTTGAAAGAGTCATCGAACCTGTAACGAAGTAATTATTGGGACGCAGCGGCTGCGGAACGCCGGATGCTTCGTTGCGGCGACTTTTTGAGCCAGTCAATTACTACTTGTAAAATCCTGGCTCAAAAAATCGCCGCGCCTCGCCCCGACGCTCCTCGCGCGCTGCTCGAATCCTCACCGCGCTGAAAACTCAATCATGCGAATTCAATACTCAGTGCTGGCCCAAAGGGGTCACATCGGCCGGAAAAGTGCCACAAAATCCATAACGACAGCCCTCACCGTGAATCAACCTACACAGGACATTCTCTTCGAGCGTGACGGAGCTGAGTTTGACTGGATGTCTGATTTCCGCGCGTGATTTCCGCGCGACAAATCAAGGAAGATAGGCTGCCGTTGAATAGCTTTGATTCAGGCATCTCACTTCGAGTAATCAAACAAATTTACTGGAGGGTGATGACTCGAGCAGCGAGCGAGGGACGTTGGAGCAAGGCGAAAGGAATTTTTGGCCGGGGATTTTACAGTCAGTAACTGACCCGGCCAAAAATTCCTTTCAACGCGGCTCCGGCGTTCCGCAGCCGCTGCGTCCAACTAACAGACATAAAAAAGCCCGGTTATACCGGGCTTTTTCGAACGATCGCTATTAATTGCCGGTCGGGTCTGAGCCGTCGCGCGGAGCGCCGGTACCAGAGCTCCCCATAAACAGCTTGCGGCCGTCGGGGAAGGTAATGTCACGGCCGTTGGCGCGACAGGTCGGCTCGCAGAGGCGGTCCTTGGACTGGTAACCGGTCACGATGATCTCGCTGCCCAGTACCAGGGAGTTGCGGTTGATGCCACGACGCAGCAGGGTGTTGGGCGTGCCGCCCTCGACCATCCACGGACCGGGATCGCGTGTGGATTCCGGATCGTTGTTGTCCAGATGAATCCAGGTGTGCGGGTTGATCCACTCTACGCGAGTAATCGGACCGCCCAGACGCA
>JBBDSF010000109.1:0-1089 GCA_040905125.1 Pseudomonadales bacterium
CGCCAGAACGAATCCCACGGCGCTGAAATCGCTGGTGAAGTAGACGATAAGGAATGCCAGGCCTC
Organism: Pseudomonadales bacterium; assembly: GCA_040905125.1. Taxonomy (GTDB): domain Bacteria; phylum Pseudomonadota; class Gammaproteobacteria; order Pseudomonadales; family Azotimanducaceae; genus JBBDSF01. The sequence continues at coordinate 66 of JBBDSF010000109.1, forward strand.
GATGCGACGTCTATCGTTAAATCCATTTTCCAAACCTGTGTATCACACCTTCCAAATTATTGTTGCTCATAGTACCTCAATGAGGTACCTTCAATCATGAAAAAGCCATTGGTGACGATAGTCGAACATCCAACTATCTAAGACGGGCGGAAAAACTGCTCACTCAAGAGCAGATGGATGAAATTGCGGGTATCCTGGCTGGCAATCCCGAGTCCGGGAGCCTGATGCAGGGTACTGGTGGCTGCCGGAAACTTCGCTATGCGGGCGTGCAGGGCAAAGGAAAAAGCGGAGGATCCCGCATTATTCATTTGTATGTTACCAGCGATCAGGAAGTGCACTTACTCGATATATACGGCAAGAACGAAAAGAGCAACATGATCAAAGCTGAGAGAAATGAATTGGCCAAACTGGCCGCAGTACTGAAAGGAGACTAATGATGAGCGCGAGATTTGATTCCATTCGTGAGGGGCTGGAAGACGCCATAGCCTGGAAAAAGGGAAAGAAAACAGGTGCACGAGTACGAACTTATTCCGCCATGGATGTGGCTAAAATCCGCAAGAAAACCAAGCTGACGCAGAAGGAATTCTCGGAAGCCTTTGAAATTCCCTTGTCCACCCTGCGTCAATGGGAACAAGGGCAGCGCGTGCCCCGAGGCCCGGCTCAATCTCTATTGAAAATCATCGATAAGAACGCGAAGGCGGCGCTTGAAGCCATCCATTAGCCCGGACCAGGTAGTGTCTGTACCGATTTCTATGCAGCCGTAAGCTTCCGCGTCAAGTGGACAGTTCAAAACTTCCTAAGTGATTGCCTTCGCCAGATCCTTTGGGGAGGCCCCGAGTGCAATTAGCGATTTAACCAATAGATCAATTGACACAGTTGGATCACCCGCTTCCATTTTTGCGACACGGGATTGACTTGTTTTAACTATTTTTGCCAATTCAGTCTGGCTGAGTTTTTCTTTGGTGCGCCGTGCCTTAAGTGAATTGCTCAATGCCTGCTTTAATTCGATATACGCCATTTCTTC